>CAYVDS010000023.1:0-769 GCA_964450145.1 uncultured bacterium | reverse complement strand
TTCCGCTCCAGAAAGAAGAAAGATATTGACCTTTCCTTCGGCAATCTTCTCGGCGATCTCATTGACCATGAGTTGGGGATTGTTGCCGCCCATGTTTGTATAGATTCTTTCCTGTGGATTGGCCCCGATGTGTTCGGCGATCATTGACGGTATGTCCGCATAGTGCCAGGAGTAGATACCGATTACGCGAACTGAGTCTGCCATATGAAGAAACGACCGAACTCCAGCGTCCTCCTGAGCCCGGCTGATACAGGTTTTCATCATCTCGAAAGGCTCGCGCGTCTGCTCGATTTCTGTCGGTTTATGCGTGAACTGGGACACCCCCACCACTATCGGAATTCTGCTCTCGTTCATCCTCTTGTCACCTCATTATCTTCCCCCATAAAGGCACTCTCATTCTGAGCGTTCTTCTTGCCTCAGGTTCTCTCATCCCGTAACAGTATATGTCATCCGGCGCCGCATTTCCAAGGTCGCGGTGAGGAAGGAGTGACACTACTCATTGGGATGGGCAGGCTGGAATGAGAAAGGGGTTGCACCGTACGGTGCAACCCCTTATTTCTCTGGTTGTCCGACCATGTGATGAAAAGGGCGGCCCGTTGTGAGTCGCCCTTTCTGTTTGTGGCTATGGCATGTCGATTATGGTGATTGGCGGCCAGTTGCCAATACTACTGTCGTCTTCTTCGTGGTTGACTTTCATGAATGACCACACCTCGACGCTGGTCTGGAAGTTGACCGGCGTGACCTCCGTGACACGGCCCTCCGCTCTCCA
>CAYVDS010000022.1:25249-39760 GCA_964450145.1 uncultured bacterium | reverse complement strand
GCGCGAGCTTATGGAACGAAGCGGCCTGTTGTGTTGCATATAACAACACATTTGTGGCAAAAATGCATGCTGGTGTACGCGGAAACGAGGAAGAGAGGAGGTAGTCCACGGAGGGATGCTATATGAAATGGATTCCCGTCTCGCTTTCGCGGGAATGAGATATTCCAGATATTGCGGAAAAGAAACCCATGAATCTCTTTCAGATAAGCCAGAGCCTGAACATCTTCAAGAATCCCGTCGAACAGTTCGTCGAGCTATTCGAAACCCTCCATCATTTGAATTGCCTTCGCAAGAAAGGGCTAGTTGAGCAGAAAGGATTTCTGTTCAGTATCTCCTAAATGTACCCGCCATATTTGATCCTAAGGAAGCACCGTCGGATGAGGCTCGCGCGTGCGGGGTTGAACTTGTTTTGAGAAATCAGGCGGATAATGCTATAATGTGGCCGCAATCGCGCGGTCAGGTGACAACCCCGCATATGGAATCACTGCCGCGCGCAGCCCCGAATGTCTCTCTGCAAAATTGACGAGAAAACGACAAGGAGCGGCCATTCAATGGAAACCATCACACAGGCATTAAAGGCAGGACAGCGAACGCTCTCGGAATATCAATCCAAGCAGGTGTTGAGCGCATATGGCATCCCAGTAACACGCGAATTCCTGGCAAAGGATAAGGCTGAGGCAGCCGCGTTTGCGAAGAAGCTGGGTTACCCGGTGGTCTTGAAAGGATGCTCGCCCACCCTGTCCCACAAGACCGAACGGCAACTCGTCGCGCTTAAATTGCGAGACGAAAAAGAAGTGGCCGAAGCGTTCGACGCGATAATAAAACGCGCCGGCGAGCCTATGGACGGAATTCTCGTGCAGGAAATGATACCCGGCAGCCGCGAGCTCGTTGTCGGCCTCACGAGGGACGAACAATTCGGGCCATGCGCCATGCTTGGGCTTGGCGGCATCTTTGTCGAAGTCTTGAAGCAAGTCACTTTCCGCATCGCTCCGCTCGAAAAACGCGACGCATTTGATATGATGGACGAACTGCCGGGCAAGAAAATTCTGGAAGCTTTCAGAGGTGAACCTCCGGTAGACCGGGAGGCGCTCGCTCAGATTCTTATCGCAGTCGGCAACATCGGCCTCGAGAATGAAGCGGTCAAAGAGATAGATATCAACCCTCTGATCATATCGGGCGCGAAACCTGTCGCCGTCGACGCGCTGGTAGTGGTGGGCAAATAAAGAGGCGAAAGGCGAAAGGAGCAAGGCGAAAGAGAGAACATAGACGCTTCGCGTTTATGCTGGGGAAGCAGAGCAATTGGAAAATTGGGGACACGATGCGACATCGTGTCCCCAATTTTCCAATTGCGGCAGCGTGTCCCCAATTTTCTCTAGTTCTTTCACCAAGTCCCCGATTTTGTCCCTCTTAGTCCAGCTTCTTGAGCGCCTCCGCTGCGGGCGTGAAAGAGGTGTCTTGCTTGAGCGCGCGCTGCCACCATTCACGCGCGGCCTCATATTCACCCCGCTCGTACGAAAGCGCGCCCAGATTATAGAGAACAATTGGATTTTCTCCTCCATATTTCAGTGACAGTTCATACTCCTTTTCGGCCTCATTTTTCAGGCCGGTCTCATCATATATTCTTCCCGCGTTCGCGTGTGCGCGCGCGTGGCGGACATTAATCTCGATCGTTTTCTTGTAGTGTTGCAAGGCCGTCTCTTTCCGCCCCAGACGATCGTATGCCAGTCCAAGGTTGTAGTGACCCTCGGCCGAAAAAGGCATGAGCTTCAGACCCGACTCCAAGTATTCCACGGCCCGCCCGTTCTGGCCCATCACCAGGAAAACGAGCCCGAGGTTGAACCGGTTGTGCGCTTCTATATCCGCCGTAGAAGAAGTGTTGACTCCGGCGAGGAGCTTTTTAAGAAACGGTGGACTGTTTTCGTTTAACGTGTCGTTCGGCGCCAGCGTCGGGATGTCGTTGCGGGCAATGTCGATTCTTGACCGCTGGATGACGCCATCGTTCTCCGAAGCCGCGCGCACGAAGACGGCTGCAATCGGATCAAGATACACAAGCGCCCAGCGCGATGAAAAATACAGAACGGGCATAAGATAAAGCGCGTCCTGAGAGGTGTGCATGATGACTGCGGCGTTGAAACCATATTTCCGGCAGAGCCGATCGAAGGCGAGCGGATCAGCCATTGCGAGGCGGTATTCGGATAGGTGGTCCGCCGAGTTCACCTCGAGTCTCGCGTCTATGAACACCTTCTCTTTAGGATACATCTCATAAATGAACATGCCGCCTATATCCATGTTATTGAAGAACGGACCGCGGATTTCGTTCTGTTTGATGAAGGCAAAGGCGCCGCGCGGAAAGGTCTGTTCCTTGAAACCGAAGCCGAATCTTTCGCCGCGCCTATCTGAAATGTAATACCTTCCGTTAACTATTCTGTGAACCTGGATCGGAAGCACTGCGATCAGGACAATGCAAACACCGGCTTCGAACCAACCAACCCCTCGCGCGAATTTTCCGGCCTTTGCCTTTCTGAGCTGTGTGAGAAGGTTGCCTGCATGTTCGACTGACAGCGGCAGCAAAGCCAGGACGAACAGCGGAATATTACGTCGCGCATTAACCGCCAGATATCCGAGCCCCAGGAAAATGAGGGCATGGCTTATCCTGAAATTCTTGTAGTCGGCGGCGAGGACAAGCCCGGCGACGGCCATGAAGACCCCGAACCATTTGATGCTGCTGGTGAGATTGTAACCCGAAAACGGCGGCTGAAATTCTGCGATAGAGGCCGCAAATACGTTTTGCATTCCGCCGACTCGCGAAAAAAGCGTGAACGGAAACGTCATCCCGTCGAATCCGTAGGGATTGACAAGACACGCCGCCAGTGAGCCGATGAACACGGCGAGAAACGGCCGGAATCCCTTGGCGTATTTCTCGGGAGCACCCGTCTGCAGAGAAAATTGGGGACACGATGCGGCATCATGTCCCCAATTTTCTCTGATTCCATATTCGACAAGATATACGAAGATGAGGAAAGGCCCTATCACGAAGAGCCCCTGCAGGTTAGTCCACAGTATCTGGAGAGGAATCAGCAGATAGAGAAGCCATCGAGCGCCTTTCCGTTCATATCGGCAGATTATCGCCATGTAGGCGCCGATCATCAAGTACGTGAACGCTTCCGGCCTCGCCAGAAAACGCGTGTTCGTCGCCATCAGAGCGACAGAAAACAGGATGACCGCCGGAAAGAAATTTCGCGCGGGTCGGCTGGCATACCAGAGAAGTAGGAAAACAGCCATGAAAACGCATATGAACAGGAGCGACATCCCATATGAGCCGAATACGTTATAGGTCGCATACAGGATGACCTGGAACAGCCAATGCAGGTCAATCCACTTGTTCGCGCCGGCAGTGTATGAATACATGTCGGCGCGGGGAATGGCGTGGTTCTCGAGGATGTAATTTCCCGTCCGGAGATGCCACCAGATATCAGTGTCGATGATCTTGTTGGCAAAAAGTGACAGGGCCAAACCAAGAACTGCAACACACGCAAGCCTTCTGAGAACCGCTATCACGCGGTAAGGCGCCATGCTATTGTATGAAGTGGTGTTCATCACAGAAAGATTGTGGGTGCGAATTCATTCGCACAGTAGTCATTGTCCAATTGCTGAGGGTCTCAGAAATCTCCCCTCGAGGCCGTCCCGTAATTGTGTGGGGCCGAATTTATTCGGCCACTTGTTTAAAAGATGGTTTGAAAAAGCGTGCGAATAAATTCGCACCCACAGAATTCCATCCCCATCCGCCATCACACATGCAAAGTTATCAGACTTTTCCACATATTAATATTATCTGCCTGAAGGGTTCTCGGTCTTGCCGATTCCGCCTAATCGCGTCAGCGCGTCCATCGCGGGAACGAATCCGGGTTCATATTTCAGAGTGTTGAGAAAACATTGTGCAGCCACGCCTGTCTCCCCCCGGGCCGCATGGGTCTTCCCCTTCTCGAACCACACCAAGGCAAGATTATGCCGGAGACTGTCGTCATTAGGCGCATCGCGCAGACCGATAGTAAACTCATTGATCGCAGCCTCATATTTCCCTTGCGCGAAATATGCGTTTCCGAGTGTGGCATGCGCATATGGAAAATGTTCTTGCACCATACACGCGATTTTGAGATGTTCGATCGCTTCATCATACCGGCCGCGCTTGTAGAGATCGAGGCCCAGATTGTATTGTGACGTTGGCCCGGCCGGCGAGACCCTGACCGAAGCGGTCCACAACGAAAGCGAATCGCGCCAGTCACGGTTTCTGTCGTATGTCAACGCGCCGTAGCAGGAGGTGACTGCTGCAAGAGCGATTATTGTTGCAACCGCGTTTTTTCGGGAGAATTGCTTTGATACGAGCGCCGGAGAGGCGAGAATCATGCAGAACCCTATTGATGGCAAATACAGGAACCGCTCATTTATGATTGCTTCGAGCGGGATAACGTTCGACACAGGCACAAGCGACGCGAAGAACCACGCGATACCTAAACACACAACCGGCGCCCTGCGATAACAAATGATGCATGTGAACGCGAGGGACGCGAGTATGAACACGGATATTATGACCGGCGGCTGCAGCAGCGATCTCGAGATTGGGACAATATACTCGACGGTTAAGGGCGTAGGGATGAACATCAGACGGATGTAGTATACAACGCCCTTCTTCATCGTCAAGAGAGTCGGCCATAAGCCGCCGCCCCAGTATTCTATTTGCTTCGTCTCCCCGAGAATCAGATGCCGCAGAATCACATAGCCAATCGAGAGCGCCACGAACGGAATAATTGCGATAAGCCGGCGGGCGCGTTCGACGACAGCTTTCGGGTTTGGCAGGGTTATGTCGCGTACGACCAGCAGGAGCGGCAGCACAACCGCCATCTCCTTGGCCAGAAGGGAAAGGATCGCAGTCATTAAAGCCACGGCATAGAACAGCCACCCGCGCTCGCGTTCTTCCCATTTCTTGAAACAAATCATGGCAACGAAAAAGAAAAGGAGAAACATCGGATTGCCCCGGCCGGCTATCCATGAGACAGCCTCGGTCTGTACCGGATGGAGAACAAACAGAAGCGAGACGAAAAAAGCGAACAACGCGTTTTCAAACGTCGAAAACATAAACGCGTACAATGTCACTCCGGCGGCGACATGAAGAAGAATATTTACCGCATGGAATGAAGTCGAGCCATAACCGCTCAGCCGGTAATTGAGCGCGAAACTCAGCGTCGCGAGCGGACGATATATGACATATTGCCCCTTGTCGGAGAAAGCTTCGCGGCTGATAAAGAATCGGCCCGGATTGGAAAGGGTCCGCACAGCCGGATTCTCCAAAATGAACGGGTAATCGTCATAGACAAAACCAGCAGTGAAGTTGTTCGAATATGCGAGCACAGCGGCAGCCGCGAGCAACAGCAATGAAATCGCGTGAGTGAGTTTCCGGGACTGTAACACACACCTCATTATGCGCAATTCCTCATGAGCGTCCGATCCCGCCTGCGCGGTGTTATCTGTAAAAAAAAGCCGGCTTGTCATTGCGAGCGAAGGGCCGCAGGCCCGAGCGAAGCAATCTCTTCATGTGTCCTTAACCCTGCCGATGAGATTGGTTCGGTCGCCTCGCTCCCTCGCAATGACTGAACAGTTGAGTGTTTCCTGGGAGCCTGTTACTCTGAGTCTTCTAATCTTTTCGTAATACTGGAAAGCAGTTCCGCGGTCGAGGAATTACCGGGATCAATCTCAAGCGCCTTCTCACATGCTGCGAGCGCGTGCGGAAACATCTTTTTCTCAGTATATAGCACCGCCAGGTTTGTGTACAGCGCGCCTGACCGCGGGTTTTGTTCAATCGCCCGACTCAGCGTATCGAATGCCTCCGCAAAGCGCCCCCGCTTCATGAGGACAACCGCCAGCAGATTCGCCGCGAAAACGTCCTCAGGATGGCGAGTCAAATGCGCCTTGATCTGCAAGACCTGAGCGTCAGGCTTGGGAAACAACTCGAGCGTATCCCCCATCATCACACGGGTATCCTGATAATACACTCTGTAATCCCGGTACGGAGTGGTCTTGAGTAGAAGCAGGTTGGACTCGTAGTCGTTCACTGCGCGAAGCGCATCATCGAATAGCTTTCCCTCTTCAAGTACAATTGCGAGGTTTGCGTATGCTTCGACGAAATTCGGCCGAACTTCGAGAGCATCGCGAATGTGCTTTTCAGCATCCGGAAGCATCCCTCGCGCCCATTCTGAGACGCCCAGATTGTTGAGCAGCCTCCAATCGCCGCGTGCCGCCTCAAGCGTTCCGACATTCTCATCCATGGGGAGGCTGGGCCTCCTTGCATAAGACCTGAGCATGTCCTCTGCCATAGATTGTTTTCGGTATGTGTTGCTTTCTTCTCCATTCCCCATTACGGTCGCGATGAATGACATGTTGCTCCTCGCATCGACATAAAGCGGATGCGCAGGAAGAATCCCGCCGAATGAGTTCCGCGCTTCTTCAAGCTGTCCAAACCCCATCTGCGAGAGTCCAAGAAGATAGAGAGCCTCAGGCATTGCCGGCTTTTCCATAAGGATCGAATTCGCCAACATGGCGGCGCTCCCAAGATGGTCACGCTCGTACTCGAATGCGGCACGATAGTAATCGGCACGGAGAAAATCCGGGCTGTTCACTCTCTCTTTGATAGTCTCTTCGCCGATATCGAAAACCAGCCATGAGTACCCAACGTAATCCACAGGCTTGAACGCTCGCAACCAGCCATGAATATCGCATGTGGTGAAGGTATCTTGAAGCGTCGTCGCGTTTATGAGGATTCGGCCGCTCACGGGCATGATGCCGGGGTTTACGGTTATCGGAACGTCAGATTTTCGGACGTAATCACGGGCGCGTTCGAGGTCCTGCCCCCAGTCGAGATTCGAGTCGGAAAGCCATTTATAGCCGTTCTTGGGTCCTCCCACAAGCTCGCTGAAATACGCGATGTGATGCGGATGAGCCAAGAGCGCGGGCGCGGCATAGAGGCAGAGCAGAGCCGCGAGAGCTACTTTCTTCCACGCCTTCGCAGCGTTCATCACGACCGCACCCGAAATCACAAAGAGCGGCGGCAGAGACGCAAGCACATACCGAAAACCGGCCTGGCTCTTGCTCAGGAAACTGCTGGCAGCTACAAGCGCAACCGACGAAACAATCAATATGAGTTCCGCTCTGCGGCGGTCCTTTTCCTTTCCGCGGACTATCCCGATGCCAGCCCACATCAGTATCGGCCAGAATGCGGCGGGCATTTTCAGGAAAAAGCAGGCGGCGTAATAATACCACCACCCCGTTGTCGAACGCATACCCGCAAGAAAGGTTGGATGCCCGACTTCAGCGATATTTTTCTGCACATCGTATCCAAGTAAGAACGGATAAGGGAGGGGGATCGGAATCCACGAGGTCATGGGGCTTTCGGACAGTGTGGCGAGCAGATGGCTTTGATAGTGCCTCGCCCCCAGAGGAATGAGGGTCCCGCTAAAGCCGTAGCCGACGTTTAGCACAAGAACTGCTACGGCGAAAATTGCGGCCATGCTGACCGCAAGTCTGGCCGCCGCGCGCAGCAGAGACTGGCCGCTCTCTTCCTCGCCCCCCTTTGCGTCAATCACAAGCAATACCGCGCCAATGACGGGCAGTAGGAAAAACCACAGCGCCGCCGGGTATTTGGACAGCAACGCCAGCCCGAAGCTGACGCCCGACAGGAAGAGATATCTCTTCCTGTGTTGTATTGTGTACTGCCAGTAAGCGTAGAGCATCGCCAGACTGAAGCAAGAGTAGATGACGTCAGTCGTCAGGAGGGAGGAGTGCGCCAGGATGTTGGAGTTGAAGCAGTACATGGCCAACGCGACCAACCCGCCCCATGAGCCGAAAAGCTTAGAGGCCCAGAGAAATGCAACGGCTCCGAGCGCGACGGCGTAAACCAGCATGGTCACTCGAGCCCAGTGAAGTTTTTCGGCTTGGCTGGCAAACGTGAACGGTTTCAAAAGGTAGCCATGCGTATAGAATGACAGCGGCGCATGGACTACACTCATTTCCGCCCTCCATCCCTGACCGTGCGCGAGGGCCTCCCCCACGCGGAGAAATTTCATTTCATCGTAGGTGGGAGAATAGGTGAGGATGTTTTGCACACAGAGCAGAACGAAGATGAGGAAGATTCCGGCAGTGAGACAGACGAGCCTTTTTTGTTTTGTGATCGCTGATATCAGTTGTGGGATTCCTCGTTAAGTGTTTCTCCTAAGCAGCACGACCCAGCCTGCGGCGGGGTTAATTGCGAAAAAGAGTCAAGCGTCGAGCCAGGGGCGAACCTTTTCCGCATGTCTTTTCGATCCCCTTCCTCTTGTTCCTTTCGCCTTTCGCCTTTTTGTTCAGGAACGCTATCCGCCGCCGATGGAAACTTTGATTCCAGCGCCCTCAAATTGCGACTTTATCCGGCCAATTTCGTCTTCGGACAGCGGCGTCAAATTAAGCGGCTCAAGCGATGAGTCAATCCTCTCAAGCTTCGATTCGCCCATTCGGTGATACGGAAGCAGATGGACTTCTTTCTTCCCTAACTCGCCGAGAAACGTGATGATGTCCGACACATTCCTCTCGGTCGCGGTCATGCCCGGCACCAGCGGCACTCGGAAGACCACTTTCTGACCCGATTCGACAAGCTTTCGCGCATTGGCGAGGATTTTCTTGTTGCTCGCGCCGGTGAGGCGTTTATGGTCATCCTCGGCGATGATTTTGAGATCGAAATAGATGAGATCGAGATAACGGAGCAAACTCTTGAATTTGCTCCACGCAAACACGCCGCAAGTTTCGATCACCGTGCTCAATCCGGCCTCTTTTGCGGCGCGCAGGAACTCTAGCAGCAAGTCAAACTGAATTGTCGGTTCGCCGCCGGAAACGGTGACTCCGCCGCCCGACTGTTCGTAAAAAGGGCGGTCACGCTCTATGACATCGAGCAAAGCCCGGACGTCGTATTTCTTGCCGATTACCGTCAGCGCTTCGGCGTAGCAGATTTCGGCGCACTTTCCGCAACGGTCGCAAAGAGAGCGTTCTATCCGCTTTGGTCCATCATAGACAATTGCGCCCTTGGGGCATACCTTCGCGCACTCGCCGCATCCAATGCACTTACCCGCGAAAAATGCGATCTCCGGCTCTCTGTCAAGCGACTCGGGATTTTGACACCATTTGCAGCGGAGCGGGCATCCCTTGAAAAACACCAGCGTGCGGATGCCGGGGCCGTCATGAACGGAATAACGCTGAATATCGAAAATTGTAGCCTTGTTGTTGTCCAAAAAGTCTCCCTTCCAGATGGGACAGTTAAGATGATAGCATCCGTTTGAACGACGTGTCAAGCGCTGTAACCGTCGAGAACATACCAGCTTAGAACAGTTCGTCATAAAGGTCTAATGTGGTGTCTCAGAAATAGCTTGAAGCGCTGCGAAGAGGATTGTCCCAGATGTACGGGCGCTTTGGGCCGTACAATCGGGACTGACCCCGAAGCTCAAATGTAAAGAAGCGTCAGAGACACTACACTAGCCATGTTGCATAATTGATTATGAAAGGAAGAGCGCGCCTATCCTTATCATTGCGAGCGAAGGGCCGCAGGCCCGAGCGAAGCAATCTCTGGGGAATGTGGCAGTTCAGGAAAAAAGCAGAGGATATTTCGGACGTTGATTGACAAAGAACGCCCTCCGCCATTAATATCAAGCAGACCTCGGAAACGTGAGAATTGCTTTCGATGAAAATATTGGCGATTGAGACATCGACTTTAGTGGGAGGCGTGGCGGTGGTCGACGATGACCGCTCGTTGTGCGAACTGACTCTCCACGTCGAGGAGACCCATTCGGCGCAGTTGATGCCCGCCATCGATTACGTGCTGAAAACGGTTGGACTGACACCCGACAAACTCGATGGCTTTGCCATCGCGCTCGGACCCGGCTCCTTTACAGGGCTCCGCATCGGCATGTCAACTGTAAAAGGACTGGCCGTTGCGACTTCGAAGCCGGTCGTGGGAATTGCCACCCTCGAAGCGATGGCATGGCAGTTCTCGTTCTGTCCGCATTTGATTTGCCCACTCATCGACGCCCGCATGAAAGAGGTCTACGGCGCATGGTTCAGGTCGCAAAACGGGAAAATAATCCGGCAATCTGAAGATTTGGTCCTCCCTGTGGCGGCTCTTCTCAAAGACTTGACCGAACAGGTGGTCTTCTTCGGCTCGGGAGCGCAGCGATACCGCGAGGAAATTACGCGGACAGCGGGAGAACGCGCTCACTTCGCATGGCCGGAGATCGAGGGCGCCCGCGCCTCGATGGTCGGCGCTCTCGCAATCGACAAGATGAAACGTGGAGACGTAGCAAATGTTGATTCCTTGGAACCCCTCTACGTCCGCGAATCACAGGCTCTGACTAAGAAGCCGCGAAGCGCGAAAGCCTCCAATAAATGAGCAAGGCGGCTCATTTCGGCGGCATGCGCAGCGCGCCGTCCAGGCGGATGGTCTCGCCATTCAGATATGGATTGACTAATATGTGCTCGACAAGCATCGCGAACTCATCCGGCGAGCCGAGTCGTCTGGGAAATGGAACCGCTTCCCCGAGCGCCCTCCGATTCTCCTCCGGTAACATGCGCAGGAGCGGAGTGTCAAACAGACCAGGAGCAATGGTGACCACCCGAATGCCGAGGCCCGCGAGGTCGCGCGCCATGGGAAGCGTCATCCCCACCACGCCGCCCTTGGACGCGGAGTACGCCGCCTGTCCTATCTGACCATCAAATGCGGCGATACTTGCGACGTTGACGATGACCCCGCGCTCACCGTCTCCATTCGGTTGATTGAACGTCATCGCAAGCGCTGCCTTGCTTGCAGTGTTGAATGTGCCGATGAGATTCAGTCGTATCAGCCACTCATACGAATCGAGTTTGTGCGGGCCCGCCTTTGAAACGGTTCTCATAGCCAGCCCTGTTCCCGCGCAATTAACGCAGAAGTGGACCCCGCTGAAGGTGTTCTTGGCGGTGTCTATGGCGCGTTGGACATCCTGCTCGCTGGTGGCATCGGTCTTTGCAAAAGCGGCATTCTTCCCCAGTTCAGCCGCCAGTGCGTTTCCGCGCTGTTCGTCTACGTCCATAATCACCGCGTTGCCGCCTGCTCTGACAATCCTCCTGACGGCGGCCTCACCCAATCCCGAAGCGCCTCCAGTGACCAGCGCCGTGTTGCCCTTAATATCCATTGTGCATCCTCCCTCCCATGCATTCTGAGCGCATGACCTCGCCTACGGCGCAGTTAATGTAAAAGAAACATGTAATACGTGGAAAAATCCCCCCTTGAGACCGTCCAATGATTATGTAGGTGCGAATTTATTCGCACGTGTAGCACAAAACGAGGCCAGAAATTTTATGCGAATAAATTCGCACCTACATTGGCCCGTCCCAAACATGCAATTGCGGGACAGATTTCCTTTCTCCCTTTTTATTAGAGGGGGAAAAGAGGAGCGCTTCTCGGGAGAATTGCGCACATTATATCTCTGCCTCTGATCTGTTGCAAACGCGCGCCCTATCACGCCTCCAGCGTGATTAATTGCCAAAGAAAGTGACGAATAGGACCCATGGGCGATTCCTTTCTTCTTTTGAGGTTTCCCTTTTCGCCTTTTGCCCTTTTAACCCTTTCGTCCAGCCTTCTCGATCCCTTTCGCCTTGCTCCTTTCACCTTTCGCCTCTTTCTTAGGAGCGCCTTACCCTCTGCGCGGAGATGATTGAGGAAGAAACGGAATGGTCATCGGGACGGAAAGGGATTCCCGCTTTCGCGGGAATGACGTAAGGGGTTCAGGTTTCTGTTTTTAACCAGGAACCAGGAACGAGGAACCATGAACTGGTTTCTTAGGAGGAGCCGATTGCCAACAGGTGAAGAGACAGTATATAGTATAAGCACAACTATTGGCGCTTCAAGGCGCCCAGTGGAAGAATCGAAGAAAGCGACGATCCAAGGAGTTATGGGGAGTACCGAGCTAGCTACGCTGACCGTTTTGCTGACTGACGTGGTCGGTTCAACGGAGATGAGAACTGCGTGGGGAGATGCCTCCGCCCATCAGATACTGGGAACTCACATCGAGTTGCTGCGCGAGCAAGTCGCGAAACACAGCGGTCAGGAAGTCAAGACCGTAGGCGACGGGTTGATGGCATCCTTCCGGTCGGCGCGCAGGGCGGTGGACTGCGCGGCTGCAATACAACGCGCCATAACAGAGCGGAACCGGGGAAACCCGGACAAACAGCTCGAAGTCAGAATAGGAATAAATACGGGAGAGGTGATAAGGGATAAAGGCGACCTGTTTGGCGCCGCCGTGAACGCAGTCTGGCGAATTGTCACCCAGGCGCAGGGTGGCGAGATAATGATTTCTGAGACAACGCACGCCGTTATCGGCGTGGCGGGTGGCCTTAAGCTTGTCGACCGCGGCTCCTTCGAGTTGAAGGGTTTCCCGGGACAGTGGCGCCTGTTCGAGGTCGTATGGCAAGAGGAGCGCCCCACCAATGTCATGGCCCCGGCTTCCGAGCAAATCGTCTCACCCTCCATTGCGGTTCTGCCTTTCCTTGATATGAGTCCTGAGAAGGACCAGGAATACTTCTGCGACGGATTGGCGGAAGAAATCATGAATACCTTGTCCCATCTCGACAATTTATTTGTCGTCGCGCGGACGTCCGCGTTTTCTTTCAAACACAAAGAACTGGACGTGCGCGAGATCGGCGGAAAAGTGAAGGTAAAGACCGTATTGGAAGGAAGCGTACGGAAGGCGGGAAACCGTCTGCGGATAACGGCGCAGCTTATTGATGTAACTCACGGTTACCATCTCTGGTCAGGGAGATATGACCGCAGCGCAGAAGACGTCTTCGCCATCCAGGACGAGATTTCGCATGCGATCGCCGACAACCTGAAAGTCGAACTCATGGAGCAAAACAAACTCTCGCGCAAAAAAAGGCAGGAAATAAGTCCTGAAGTATACGATTTGTATCTCCGGGGCCGCCACTTCTGGAGTAAAATGACGGAGGAAGCTCTCAACAGGGCAATCAAGTATTTCGAACGAGTGATAGAAAAAGCGCCCGGCTATGCTCCTGCTTACGCCGGACTCTCTGATTCTTATAATCTTCTTCCATTTTACAGCAGTCTCCCCCCAAGGGAGACATACGCAAAGGCAAAGCACGCCGCGCTAAAGGCGTTGGAGATCGACGAGACGCTTGCCGAGGCTCATACTTCGCTGGCATCCATCAAGCTGAGATACGACCTGGATTGGGACGGCGCTGAGAAAGAACACAAGCGGGCCCTCGAACTGAATCCCGGCTATGCAATCGGCCATTTCTGGTATGGATCGTACCTGATGTATCTGGCGCGGTTCGAGAAGGCCCTCGAAGAGATTAGGAGGGCTCACGAACTGGACC
This sequence comes from uncultured bacterium, assembly GCA_964450145.1. Taxonomy (GTDB): domain Bacteria; phylum Abyssobacteria; class SURF-5; order SURF-5; family SURF-5; genus JACRIR01. Next base: position 26,326 of record CAYVDS010000022.1, on the reverse strand, counting down.
CATTATCGCTCTCGATAAATCTGGGTCTCGGAATGGCGCTCACGCGGCTCTGTCGCTACGATGAGGCGGCGGACGCACTGAACAGTACGCTCGAGATGGACCCAGCATATGTTCCCGCCCGCCTCTTTCTCGGACTGGTGTATATGGGGGAATCGAAGCACGAAGAAGCTCTTCTCGAATTGCGGAAGGCAAGAGAGCTTGCAAGAGGGCAAAACTCCGCCATTGAAGCGTACGTCGGCGGCGCCTATGCGCTCATGGGCATGAGAACCGAAGCGGAGCAACTTCGGGAGGAACTGCTGGAGAAAACAAAACACGCGTATGTTTCGCCGTTCGCGCTGTCAGCGCTGCATTTTGCTCTCGGGGAAACTGAACAAGGCTTTGCGTGGCTTGAAAAAGCAATCGAAGACCGCGACCATTGGTTGTGCTTCATCAAAATAAATCGGATGTTCAACAGCGTCCGCACCGATCCGCGGTTCAAACGCATCATCGAGAGAATCGGCGCGCCTGAAAGCTGACACAATCGCCACCCGCTTTTCAGATTTTCGCTTTCGCCTTTTGCCTTTCCCCTTTCCCCTCCTTTTTAGCTGCGAACAGTCCCCGCGCTTCATCGAGCCTGCTCAGAATCTTAGAGATAATTCTGTCGGTGATGACGGCGTCCAGGCGCAGCCGCTCTGCGACTTCGGCGGATGTATGATAGTATGCGGCGTCAATCCCCGTCCCGATGCCGCCCATCAGACACATTGTGTCGACAACGTGAACAAGGTCAATCAAGAGCATCTCGCCCGAAAACCATTCCGGCTGGTGATGCCACCGGCTCACCGACGCAACCGACGGGGGCAAATTCCATGTTTCGAGAAGCACTGCGCCTGCTTCGGCGTGGTCGATGCCAAGCACCCGCTGCTCGGCAACCTCGAATGAGACCTTTTCCCCGGACACCACTCCCATAATGGACGCGATGTCCACCTCGACAAACCTTCCGAGCAGTACTTTCCCGATGTCGTGCAAGAGTCCCGCAGTGAATGCGTGGGCCGGCGACTTGAGTTTCAACGCCATCGCGAGTTGTTCTGCCCCTACGGC
>CAYVDS010000022.1:11792-25239 GCA_964450145.1 uncultured bacterium | reverse complement strand
GGCAACGCTATGAACGTCTACTGGACGGTCCAGAACTTCGCACGCATCGGCGCCGCCGGCGTAAGGCTTGAGGATCAGGAGTGGCCGAAGCGCTGCGGCCACATGTCGGGTAAGAGCGTCGTCCCCGGGGACGAGATGCTCGGCAACCAGTGAAAATGAAAACCACGAAAACAAAAGAAAAATGCAGTTTGTGCCCAGTCGGACAATAGCATCCTTGACCGAACCTACCGATTCCGAGAATCCGTAGTACGCTGAGTTTGCCATACGCAAGATGTTCGATGCCATCCCGGGATCGTACTCAATTGCGCGCACGAGTTCCTTGATGTTCGATTCCGGGTCTTGCAGAAGTCTCGCCGCTTCCGCCGCAGCGGGCGGCATCGAGGATATCGAAGATATTTTCGCTAATATCTCTTCTTTTCGGCTCACGGTTTAGCTCCTCTGAAACAAGGTCTCGGGTCTTGGGTTCGGAGTCCCAGGTTAACTACTGCAAACGCCCATGGGAAATCGTCCCGTAATTCTGTAGGTACGAATTTATTCGAAGGGACATCGCGTAAAAAGGCCGCAATTAACTCCGCTATACGTTAGGAACTCAAATGCATGAGCATTTTTTGTGCCTGAGCGAGATCGCGGGCGTATGCTCATCACAATAAGTCATAAATACATGAATCAGCGAAGCATGCGTCGAAGGCAGGTTGCAGGGGGGTTGCTTTTCGCGTCCGGCTTTCTTCACGTTTTTGTACACGCGGCCATCGCATGCCGTACAGGGTTGTCCGGCCAGCGCCGGCCATTTTTGCTTGCTTTGCGAACCAGTGAAAATGTATACTATGCGCGGGCTTTTTCTGAACATTGTGGGATGATTCCCGGATGGGAAATGGAGAACTGAACGACATGAAATGGGCAGACCTCAAGAAAGCATATGATATCAGGGCATTCAAATATGAGGGCGCCAAATACCTCCAGGCCGACAGGAAGCATAGGGTCATCCTCGATGCCGTTCAAAAGTGCGTTTGCAGAACAAAGGCGAAGCGGGTTGCGGATGCAGGGTGTGGAAACGGCATATACATACGCCATCTCGCTTCATCGGACCACAGGCCTGCCTTATTTGGTTTTGACTTTTCGGAAAACATCGTGCGCATCACCCGGGCAAACACGGGTGAGAAGCGCGTTGCCGTCGGCAATCTGGAGGAGACGCCATACAAGAGCGAGAGCTTTGATGTCGTGCTGTGCGCACAGGTGATCGAACACATGCTCGACGAAGCAAAAGCGATGAGAGAACTCTCCCGTGTGCTCCACAGGAATGGCTGTCTGGTGATCGCCACCGATAATAGGGATAACACAGTGTCAAAGGCTTTTCATGCCCCTCTCAAACCGTTCCAATTGCTCGCCGGTCTCATGAGACCGGCGGAAAATCCGGAAAAATACTTTCCGCACAAGGAATACTCCATCGCAGAGTTTGAGAAACTGGTCGGCTCCGCCGGGTTCATCATCGAGAGCATCATAACCTATCGCTTCTCTCCCCCGCCTCCGTTCACGCGGTTTGCGCTCGCCAAGAGCGCCATGACTTTGCTCGAAGGGATCACATCGAAGCTGAACCTCTTCCCCACCAAAGGCGACATAATACTCGCGGTGTGTCGAAAAAAATGGTAACGCGGTTCCCGAGTAACATAGCGTAAACTTCAAGGAATGAGTAGGACAACATATGTCATTCTGAGCGTAGCGAATAATCTCGATTTTGGTTTCTAAGTAGTTGCATTTCAAAGAGATTCTTCGCTTCGCTCAGAATGACATTCGCTTCCGGCCGGTTGCAGGTGGATATGGAGAATCTGCAATTGCAATATTACTTGGAAAGCGACCTCCCAGCGCTTTTTTTTCAGAAAGCACTTGACAGGCGGAATTTTTTGTGGTATTTTAATTCCTAGCACTTCGATAGTAATAATAGGAACAGGCCGGGCCCTTGCACAACCACCCCCGGCGGAATCACCCATGATTCACTATTCGCGAGGGGCCGATGCTTCACCATAAATTTCCCTCAAATGTATCACCAATCGAAAGGTCTTTTGTAGCACAATGAAACTCAATACACGCGCAAGATATGCGCTGCGCGCAATGATCCAGATTGCGCGCAGCAGTCACGACGGCAAACCCGTCAATTTAAGCGATATCGCCGCGAAGACGTCTCTCTCGCGGCGATATCTCGAACAGTTGGTCATCCCCCTCAAGAATGCATCTCTCCTCAAGGGTATGAGCGGCAAAGAAGGCGGTTATGTGCTTGCAAGGCCGCCTGAGAAAATAAAGGTCGGCGACATAATCCAGGCCGCCATCGGTCCCATTAACATCGTGCATTGCGTGAATGACACGGATTCATGCATGAAGGTGGAATGGTGCGAATGCCGCCCCTTGTATGTTCTGCTCAACCGCCGGATCAAAGAGGCGTTTGATGCTTTCAGTCTGGCCGATTTGGCCGGCGACAAAGTGAAACAAATGGTTGCCATGGATAGGGCAACAGGCGAGAAAAGTTCGGGGGGAAGAGGGGAAAAGAGAAGAAGGGAAAACGGATAAGGGAAACAATCGTAAGAGGTTTCTGGTCGCAACCGTTTACCTTAATTCGGGGACACCATGCCGCATGGTGTCCCCGAATTAAGGACAGGTGAAATCAAAGGAGGTAGCTCGTATGGCGGTTCAGGTGTCCCCCACAGGAATGGCCTGCAAGCCGATTGAAAAAAAAGCAGGCAACACGGTCATAAGGCTTCAGCATGGCGACCTCACGGCGCTGCCGGTCGACGCGTTCGTTTTCTATGCGCGCGAAGACCTCGAACTCGGCTCCGGCTACGGCACCGCGATCCAGAGCCGCGGCGGCCCTTCGATCAAGAAAGAACTGGAGAAAATCGGAAAGATAAAGACGGGCGAAGCGGTCATCACCGGCGCCTGCGAGATGAATGCCAGGCATATCATTCACGCCTGCGGTCCGAAGTTCCAGGAGCCCGACCTCGAGAACAAACTGCGCGAGTGCGTGATGTCTTCCCTTCGAGCGGCTGACGGCGCCGGATTGAAGACGCTTGCGTTTCCTCCAATGGGCGCAGGGTTCTACGGTGTCCCTCTGGACCTATCAGCCAACGTCATGCTCGACTGCGTCAAATCCTTTCTCGTGAAAGGCTCTTCGCTGCAAGAAGTGATTATCTGCGTGATTGACTACCGCGACTACGTGCCGTTCAAGAAGAAGATTGAGACTCTGTGAGGAGAGGAACAACATGGAAAGCATACACGCCATAAGCACACACGCCGAAACGGCGAGCGCCTTCTTGCGCTTTTCGGAAGACAAGCTTCAGCTCATCGCGCTGTCGTTCATGGCGCTGGTGTATTTCTTCAAGGTCAGATGGATACTGAATTTCAAGGCTGGCAAGGAACGGCAGGCGCCGACCGGCAATCCGAGGACAACAGCCAAAAAAGGAGCGATATATTCATTGTTCAATATCTTCATGCCGTGGACCATGCCCAGCACCCGTCAGCACCCCTTCTTCTATTTGCAGTTCGGCGTCTTTCACGTGGCCGTCGCCACTTCCATCACAATGTCAATCGTCATGCCCTACTTCCCGCAGATTATCTCGGGCAAGCTTATTATAACCGCGCTTCAGACGCTATTCGCGCTCGGTTTCCTGGTGGGGTTAGGCCGGTTCATTCGCAGGGTGGTGTCTCCTTATATGAGAGCCATCAGCACGCCGGATGATTATTTTTCGCTCGCACTGCTTATAGTGTGGCTCGCTTTTGCTTTCAAAGCCGCCCCCAACAATCGCGCCGAAACGGAGTTCTGGCTTTTGGGTTATTTCCTTTTGACCGCTTTCTTCCTGTTCTACGTGCCGTTCAGCAAGATTTCGCATTACATCTTCTACCCGTTTACGCGGTGGTACCTCGGGAAAACCCTTGGCCACAGAGGGGTTTATCCTCTTCCGTTTAATCCAGGGCATGACCCGTTGGGCCGAATGTTTAAATCCATGAAACCGACGGAAGGCAAATGAAAATAATGGGGTGAAGGGGAAAAGACGAAAAGGGCAACCGACACGGAATGATGACGCCAAAAGCTACGGACCGTAAACCGCGGACTGTAAACCGTAGACCGTAAACAGTAAACCGTGAACTGTTTATTTAAGGAGCGATGAAATGGGCAAGATGCGATCATACAAGTGCGAGAAGGTAATCGAGCGACTGCACAAGAAAGTCAGCCGTCAGATACTGGCGTCGCTCGAGGCGTGCGTACACTGCGGAATGTGCACCGACCAATGTCATTACGTACTGGCAAATCCCGGCGACGTGACCTACATGCCTTCGTACAAGGCAGACAAACTGCGAAAGCTTTTCAAGGCCCACATCGACTGGACGGGCAAGACGTTCCCATGGTGGGTAAGCGCCCGAAGCCTGTACACCGACGACGAGCTCGAAGAGGTGAAAGACACCGTTTTCGGCAAGTGCACCAACTGCCGGCGCTGTTCCATCAATTGCCCGATGGGCGTGGATATGGCCGTGTTCAACCGGATGGCCCGCGGTCTCCTCGTGTCGGTCGGCGTCATGCCGCAAGGCGTGGCGGTGGTCGCCAAGGACCAATGGGAGATCGGCAACCAGATGGGCGTGCTCAAAGAAGACTATCTCGATACCCTCCAGTGGATGGAGGAAGAACTCCAGAGCGAGTACGACGACCCCGCCATCAGAATCCCGGTTGACAAGATGGATTGCGACGTCGTCTACTCGATCAACCCTCGCGAGGCAAAATACGACCCGCGCACAATCGCGGATGCCGCAAGAATATTCCATTTCGCGGGCGAAAATTGGACGATGGCCAGCGAAGGCTGGGACATGACTAATTTCGGACTCTTCAACGGCGACGATGAACTAGGCGGCGCGGTCGCAAGGCGCTGCTACGAGGCGACCGAGAATCTTCGCGGCAAGAAGCTGGTCATTTCCGAGTGCGGGCACGGTTACCGCTCGACTCGATGCGAAGGGCAGAACTGGGGGCAGAAGGATATTCCCTTCGAGATGGAAAGTTCGGTTATCACGATGCTTCGCTACATAAAAGAAGGCAAAATTAAGGTTGACAAAACGAGGAATCCGGAGCCGGTAACGTATCATGATTCTTGTAACAACGCGCGGAGTTGCGGCATGACCGAAGAGCCGCGCGAACTGCTCAATCTGGTGTGTATGGATTTCCGCGAGATGTATCCAAACCGCGCCGAGAACTTCTGCTGCACCGGCGGCGGCGGCGCCATGTCGATGTCGGAATACACGCCGAGGCGACTCAAGTCGGCCATAGTCAAGGCCAATCAGCTCAAGGAAACAGGGGCAGAGTTCGTTGTCACCTCATGCCACAACTGCGTCGACGGACTGAACGACTTGATCAGACATTACCAACTGAACATGAAGGTGACACAACTGGTGAATCTCGTGGCGAACGCGCTCGTGGTTCCGGAAAAACGCAAGCCCGCGGCCGAGGTGGCAACTCTGGTAGGTTACAAAATATTGCTGGCCGACGACGAAGCGGACACCCTTGCATTCTTCAGCACCGTTTTGGAAGATAATGGAGCGACTGTCGTCCTCGCGAAGGACGGCGACGAAGCGTTGGCCCTCGCTCGCAAAGAGAAGCCGAATCTCATCACGTTGGACCTGTCGATGCCGGGCAAGGACGGCGGCGAAGTCTTCGAAATAATCCGCAAAGACCCGGAACTGAGCCAGATGAAAGTGTGCATCATCACCGGTAAGCCGGAGTTGCGAAGACTCATTTATGACCGGCCAGTAACGCCTCCGGAGGGTTACCTTACGAAGCCGGTCGGCAACGAAGAGCTGATACTCAATATGCACAAGATTCTTGAAGTGGCGCACGACGGGAAAAAGAAATAAGTGTGCTCTCGCGCTTGGCGAGCACCTATTCTGAGCAGCCTACCACGCCAAGACGTGGTCGATTGTGGGAGAAAGCAGTCACACAACTTGTCATTGCGAGCGGAGCAAAGCAATCCCTTTCTTGGTTTTTCCCTTTCGCCTTGCTCCTTTCGCCTTTCGCCTCTTTCTTAGGAGGTGATGGGGATGGAACTGCCGTACCGACAATACTTCGATGGGATGCCCTGTTATCTGACGGTGCAGGACAGGAATTTCAAGATTATCGAGGCGAATCGGCGGTTCAAGAACGACTTCGGAGATTTCGAGGGACGCTACTGCTACCAGGTGTACAAGCATCGGTCCGAGCGCTGCGAGGTCTGCCCTGTTGACCGCACCTTCAGGGACGGCATATCCCATGGCAGCGAGGAGCAAGTAAAGTCGCTGGACGGGAGAGACGTGTCGGTGATTGTGTATACGACCCCCATCCGGAACGAAAAAGGCGAGATCACGTCGGTCCTCGAAATGTCAACCGATATCACCGAAATCAAGCTGCTGCAAACGCAACTCAAGGAGAGCCAGGAGCGCTATCGGCTGATCTTCGAGAAAGTGCCGTGCTACATATCCATTCAGGACCAGGAGCTGAATATCATTGAGGCCAACAGCCGGTTCAAGGAGGATTTTGGAAATCGGCTTGGGTGTAAATGCTACGACGTTTACAAGCACCGTAAAGAGGAGTGTTGGCCCTGTCCTGTCCAGACCACCTTTCAGGACGGCAAGGTCCATCAGAGCGAAGAAGTCGTCACGTCTAAGTCTGGCGAGCAGGTGAACGTCGTGGTCTACACGACGCCGATACGTGAGGTCGATGGCGAAATCAAGAGTGTGATGGAAATGAGCACAAACATCACGCAGATACGTCAGCTCCAGTCCCAGCTCACCTCGCTCGGGCTCCTCATCGGCTCGATCTCGCACGGCATTAAGGGGCTGCTCAACAGCCTTGACGGCGGCATCTACATGGTCAACACCGGCCTCGAGAAGAACAAGCAGGATAGAGTCAAGCAGGGATGGGACATGGTGCAGCGCAACATGTCTCGCATCCGAAGTATGGTGTTAGACATTTTGTATTACGCAAAAGATCGCGAGCCCGACTGGGAACCCATATCCGCGATTGAGGCCGTCGAAGAAGTCTCGGGCATAATGGAGGTCAAAGCCAAGGAGCACGTACTCGAATTGCGGCGGAATTTCGACCGGAACGCGGGCGTTTTCGAGGGCGACAAGAAAGCGATTCGTTCGTTACTGGTGAACCTGCTGGAAAACTCTTTCGACGCGTGCAGAGTTGATAAAAAGAAGGATTCTCATTATGTTACGCTCGGCCTTAGAGGAAATCCCGACCATGTGCTCATCGAGATCGAAGATAATGGCATAGGGATGGACCAGGAAACAAGAGAGAAAGCATTCAGCCTGTTCTTTTCTTCAAAAGGGGCCGGAGGCACCGGTCTGGGCTTGTTTATCTCCAACAAGATCGCGCTGGCCCACGGGGGAAGCATTCAATTGGAGTCGGAGACAAACAAGGGCACTCGTCTTTTGGTAAAATTGCCCCGAAAGCGGCCCAAGGAACAGCCCGAGGAATCTTACGTCTTATAAGGGGAACGGTTCTGTGGCTGAAAACAGGAAACGGATTCTCGTCATTGATGATGAACCCGACGAGCGGGCATACCTATCGACTCTTCTCGAAGACAACGGGTATGTCACCGATACCGCTGAAGATGGAAACGAGGGTCTGCAAAAGGTCAAAGCTGATCCTCCCGCGCTCATCACGCTTGATATCACGATGCCAGAGAAATCGGGCGTGAGATTTTACCGGGAGATAAGGGAGGATTCGCGATTACGCTCGATACCCGTCGTCGTGGTTACGGGTGTGACCGGTTTGGGAGGCAATCCGGAAGAGTTCCTGAAATTCCTTTCGACCCGCAAAGATACACCCCCACCCGACGGTTTTGTCGCTAAGCCCGTCGACCAGCAGAAGCTGCTCGATATGCTCAAGCAGTTGCTCGAATAGAAATACCATCTTTGTCTAATCTTTCATCATTCCCCAACCTTTTTATCAGCCCCCAACGCAGCGCATACAGCCGCCGCGAGCTCAAGCCTTCTTGTCATTCCCCAACCTTTTTGTCATTCCCGCGAAGGCGGGAATCCATGATGATTCGAGCCTGAAACATCCACAACTACCTGTGGCGCTGCGAATAGCAACCCTTGCGCGAAAAAACAAGGGCGGTTGACAAAATAAATCCCATAGGTTAATATATATGCGGGTTTTTTAGGGGAAGGGACTGGGCGTTTAGATGTGTCGAAGGGAGCAATCTCCGCCGCACAATCTACGTTGAATCAGCCTATCTTGTTCTAATAGGCGGCAAACAAGGCGATATTCTCTTTCTGCAGTGAAGAATATCTGTGGTTCGGCCCTTCCTCGGGAGTATTGTCGGCCGAGTCGGCCGGCGCAGGGAGACCAAACAGATGTTCACCCCCTTGATCATCTCAGCCGTGCTCCTCTTTTGTATTCTGCCGGCGTTTTCAAACAGTTTCGCGCATGAGAGCAACCATCAACCCGCCGTGTGCCTCGCGGAAGCGGAGGACCCGAATTCTCCCGAACAGAAAGGATGGGGAGAAGTCGCGGACAAAATAAATCTCCTGCGCATTTACGGAATCACCGATGGAGAGATGCGCAGCGTCGCTTTCACAAAAGAGGACTTGAAGGCAAGACCCAAACTTACCATGAACGGCTACGTCGGCGGGATCGTCATTCTTGGCGAAGAAGAGATGTCGATACGCGTCGACGGCCAGCAAATGAGCAAGATAAAGAAGAATGTCGACGGCACATTTTCGCTGATGCATTTTGGAAAACTTCGCCCCGAAGAAATCTTTGTGTCAACTTCCGGGAGGAGTTACTACGAAGAGCCCCCCCACTCGATGGCAGTGGATCAGCCAAAAGAAGAGTTTCTGCCGGCAGGCTATTCTCTGTTCCCCCGTGTAGCGGGAGATTCGCTGAGCCCGCAGAGCCAATTCGATTTGGTTTTCGATGCCAGCGGCAAGGTTTACACGGCTTCAATTCGGCAAGACGGCTACCATGCGGTCAGGACCATCAGTCTTAATCCGGGCGACCGAAAGGAAAATGTTAAGTTCAGATACCTCGGCGCGCAACTGCAGCGGCTTGAGCAAGAGTCCGCGGATTTTGAAAAGAGACTCGAAGCCATAGCCCAAGGAGTCTACTCGGTCGAATCGACCTTTGGGATGGACCTCGTAGAAAACGTGAATATCCTAGATTTCGGCAACGTGCGCAATGCGCTGGCGTGTGACGACGAAGACGACATCTGGTTCTATGTCGAAGCGTTTGAAAAGGAACCTTTCGATGAGCTCAAGAGCATAGCGGCGCACGAGACTCTTCACATATACGTGGACAAGAACAATTTCGTCAGAGACGCGAGGATTCGAGAACTCTTTGCGAATCTGAAGGGATACGACGAGCTTTCTCTCGAACGGTTCATGGTCATAATGACTGGCGCCGTCCCGCCCGGCAATTCCGAAAAGAACTGCGAAGACTGCGCTCTCTTCGCATTCATCAACGAGAGCAATTTCATCGAGGGGATGAAAGGGGGACACTCTCACAAAAGCGTGGAGGAGTTCTGCACGTCATTCGTGCACTCCCTCATGTTTGTTGACCAACTCGAGCAAAAGTTGGAACAGCCCGTGAAATTTCCGGGCGCCGCTGCCCAGCCCCGAGTCCTTACGCCTGAAGAGAAGGCGTCGGTCCTTGATACATATGTTCTGACCATCAAGACCCTGATCGAGGTTCTCCCCGAAGAAGATGCAGACGCGACAGCTTTTCTCGATCGGAGTCTCAAACACGCTCTCGATGTCTGCGCAAAGCAGCGATCTGCGATATAATACCTTAATTCGGGGACACCATGCGGCATGGTGTCCCCGAATTAAGGACGACCGCTCGGAGGGGCCGTGGCCGAATGCGCGGACCTTCGCAGAGAAAGACAAAAAGGCTTGGCAAAATCGCAATTCCGCCAAGCCGTAAACGCTTCTCGAGTAAGCGCTATTTCATGGTTGAGCCGGGATGTTCCTGCGTAGACTTGCCCGGATGTTCTTCCGCCGGCTTCTGCTCCATTCTCTCGCTCTCAGGTAGCTCGCCTGACTCATAATACGCGTGCACTTGCCTGTTATACTCAGGGTCTTCAAGCTTCCTCCACTCGTTTCTCGCAAAGCTTGGAGCCCTGTCAAAAACAGCCTTGTCAAGACTCAAGAGCACTTGGTCCTCGCGTAATGAGGGCTTCGCGAGGTCGTATGGAATCGGTACCAGCGCGCCGCCGAAACCGAAGAGACCGCCGCGGCTAAGCACGATGTACCGGATCGCTCCATCCTCCGCAAACAGGATTTCATTGACCGAGCCGAATCTATCACCCCGGTCGTTTCTCGCTGTTTTACCAATGAAATCGCTCGCTCTGAAAACGCTTTGCATTGTGGCTTGCTGGCTGGTTCCGGTCATCTGCCTCCCCGCTGGCTCGATCGCAAAAGCTTGAGCTGAGCCGATAAGACCTGTCACAACCAGCGCCACCACCAAGACACTTGATATTCTCATGGAATCGTACCTCCTTCAAAAGCGAATACGGCTTGACGAAGCCTACGGCTTTCGCCAAGCCGTATTTATGAACTGGTTCCCAGTCCTCACTTCATCTTCATGCCCGAGGGATGTTCTTCTTTCATCCCGGTTGGATGTTCTTCTTTCATGGTCTTTTCGTGTTCGAGCATCTTCTTGCCAGTTTCTGCCTCGTAGTAGGCGTGGACTTTCTTGTTCCACTCTGGATCATCGAACCTCTGCCACTCATTCCGTCCGAAGGTCGGGGCGCTGTCGAAGCGGCTCCTGCTTATATTGAAGATAACCGCGTCTTCGCGAATCCCTGACTTCACTGCCGACCATGGAATCGGCACGAGTTTATCGGCCTCGCCTGCCAGAACAAGGTACCTGATATGGCCATCGTCAGCGAACAGTAACTCCTCAACCGAGCCGAACTTCTCTCCTTGCTCGTTCCTCACAGTTCTGCCAATCAGTTTGCTTGCCTGGAACACGCCCTTGGCGGCCTTTTCACCCGTGTAAGACATCCCGGGGGTTGTCACTTTCCCGGCCTCTGTCCCAGCCTTTTCACCGGCTAGAGCCTGAACCGAGAGGAGTGTGCTCACTGCAAACGCCACACCCACCAATATCGCTAACATCTTCTTCATCGTACTTTCCTCCTTTGGTTAGCGCTTAACTTTCTTGAGCTTTCGCAACACTCATGAATCCGCACAACCCAATAATCTTATAATCTAAATCTTATCCAAATATTTTTTCATACATCCCTTACTTAAAAAATGGCATCAGAAATATGGTCGGTCTATAAGGTAAATCATGTATTTTGTCAAAGGCTTCCTAAGAGTTCGCGTCTGTAGCCCGCGCAATCCATTGTGCCCATGTGATTTCCATGCAAAGCATCTCACAAGATCAACGACACCCCTTGCCGCGCCATATGGGGTTTGTTAACATTTTAATAAGGTTCGAGATAGAAGGGCGCGAAATCGTTTGGTGTTTCGCGAGATTTTCGGTTGCGCGCCTGAAAACGGTGGAAAACCTTGGAGAGTAGAAACTCTCTTGAAGGATTCCTGCATGGGTGAGAAAAAGCGGATCGTCATAGCCGAGGGACATGCGATAGTCCGCGCGGGCCTTCGATGCCTCTTCACCGGGTGCGAGGACATGGAGGTTGTCGGAGAGGCGGAAGATGGTCTCGCCGCCGTTAGATGTGCGGAAGCTAATAACGCGCAGTTGATACTTATGGATGCATCCATGCCGAAGATGGACGGCATCGCCGCTGTCAAGCAAATCAAGCGCTTATCACCAGAGAGGAAAATTCTTTTGCTGGGCGTCCAAAAATCCGAAATCTCCGTAGTTGAGGTTTTTCAGTCGGGTGCGGACGGCTACTGTCTGAAGAAGGCGACACCCGAAGAATTACTCGAAGGCGTGAGGACCGTTCTCGCCGGGCGCCGCTATGTGAGTCCGGGTATTCCAACAGAAATATGCGCCAATGGTCCGGACTCGGGAACATCAAGAATGCGGTCCGCCGTGTATCCCCTCACCGAGCGAGAAAGAGAAATTCTGAAACTGATAGGCGAGTGTTACAAGAACAAGGAAATCGCCCACTATCTTTCCATCAGCGTAAAGACTGTCGAGAAACACAGAGCCAACCTTATGAGAAAACTGGACTTACACAGCGCATCCGCCGTTACCGCCTACGCCATCGAAAAGGGCCTCGTCGCAAAATAGACCCCACCCCGCCTCATCATCCTCCGGACCTCCATTCGTTTCCTACATGATCCAAGTCCATTTCTCTATCCTTTGCGCTCTTTGCGCTCTCGCGGCTCAACACTTTCTTTCGCTGCGCGCAATCTGAGGGTAACACCCTTATTCTTGCCCTCTTCTTGTTGCTCACATCCTTTCAGGGAAGAAACGACTTGACTATGGCTTTGGGATATGATACTATTTATATACGGTCGTATAATAAACGAACATAAATAAAAAACGTTCCCATATGCAGACCACGCAAAACCTGATCCTCTTTCTCTTCGCACAGGCCAAAAGCCTGCCGCTCAAAGATGCTGTCGAAATCGGCCGTCTCATGGGCAAATCCTCCGCCTCTATGCGGGCCGGAATCAACAGGCTCGCACGCGAGGGGATGCTGACACGGAGCGGGTGGAAACGAAAGGCCGCGCAATATGCTCTCTCCCCCGCCGGCCGTGCCCTCGCCAACGAGGTTCTGACACGGTTCATACGGATTCACTCGATCGTCGAGGCGAAGCACACGTGGGATGGAGCATGGACCCTCGTGAGCTTCGACGTTCCCGAGCGCATCCGCAAGCGGCGCGACGAATTCCGAACCAGACTCAAAGAAATGGGGTTCGGCCAGTTGACCGGTGGGCTCTGGGTTGCGCCGAATGACGCATCCACCAGCGCTCTGGCGCTTGCCGAATCGCTCCGCATCCGAAATCGCGTCGCAGTTGCGATCTCGAAGGACGTGCGCCTCGGAAACAGGCCGGTTTCATCCGCCGTTTCAAGAATCTGGCCACTCGCGCAACTCAATCGAGAGTATTCGGCAATGCGGACACGCATGAAGTCGCGTATCAACAAAATGCAGGCGCGCATGAACAGCGGCTCGCCGCCGAGCGGTTCGCCGCCGGACGCTCGCGAGGCTTTCCTCGAAATATTCATAGTATTCAGCGAAGCGGCTGAAGTTATCTCGAAAGACCCCTGTTTGCCGGAAGAACTTCTGCCGCCCGGCTGGCTGGGTCTCGAGGTCCAAGACCTTATCCACGAATATTTCCACATGCTTCACGGACTCGAGAGGGAAGACCAATATGCATTCCTGCTTAAGCTTCCGGGCGGCCTCCACATCCCAAAGCCTAGAAAGGAATATCAACCACGGAGCACACGGAGATGACAAACAGAGCAATCAGTAACTCCACTGCTTCTCCGTGCCCTCCGTGGTTAATAATGCCACTT
>CAYVDS010000022.1:2019-11782 GCA_964450145.1 uncultured bacterium | reverse complement strand
AAATCTGCGGATCACAAGCTACTTTACGAGAATATACAAATGACCAAGAATTTCACACATTGAGGAATCTGCCTTGCCGCGTTCGGACTGGAAGTGGAAGTAGAGGAAAATCGCATCGTGTCGCTTCGCGGCGACTCCGAACATCCGCTCACTCACGGGTTTGTTTGCTCGAAGGGGTTGGCTGGCTCAGAGATGGCGACTGACCCATTACGCGTGCTACATCCATATCAGAGAGAGGGTTCCGACTGGCGCAGAATCACGCGGGACGAAGCAAATGAGAAGATTTCGCGCAGGCTGCAAGATATCATCTCGAAGCATGGGCCGCAGTCTGTCGGGATGTACTACGGAGCGGGAAATCCCACCTCATCTATCAACTATATGATGGCCGACGGCTTCCTGCGCGCGCTCGGGTCCGACCGCATGTACAACGTGCTCACGCTCGAGTTTACCAACCGGTATCTGGTGATGGAGAAGATGTATGGGAAACAGTTCTTTGTCACTCAACCGGACATCGAAAATACTCGATGTCTTCTGATTTTCGGAAGCAACCCGGTGGTCTCGCTCGACCACCCCGGCGTCATCGCCTCGCTCAAAGCGCTGAAAGACCGCCGCGGCAAGCTGCTCGTCGTCGATCCTCGTAAGACCGAGACCGCCCGTATGGCCGACATCCACGCCCAGATCATTCCCGGCACAGATTTGTTCATGCTCGAGGCGATGTACTCTCACATATTCGAGCACAAACTTCACGATCGTGCATTCATGGAGAAGCACTGCTCCGGCCATGAATCCTTTGAAAAGCGCATATGGCCGATAACGCCAAATGACGCCGCAAGAATATGCGGCGTTCCGGCGAACCTTATCAAGCGGATAGCCGAGGAGTTCGCGCGCGCCGAGTCCGCCTGCGCGATTGCAAAACTCGGGATAAACACCTCGATTCATGGCACGCTCACGTACTGGCTCGTCGAGACGCTGAACGCCATTACTGGCAACGTCGACCGGCCCGGCGGACTTATCTTCAATCCGGGAACACTCGACCTCAACCTGCTCTCGCGCATGGCAGTCGGCCGAAAGGAACGCAAATCGAGGATCGGCGGTTATCCCTATCTCACGGGCTCATATCCGGCGTCTGTGTTGCCAGCCGAGATTCTTTCTGGCGCGCCTGACCGCGTGCGCGCGCTCATTGTTGACGCAGGCAATCCTGCGCTCGTATTCCCAAACTCGCAGAAATTCGAGGAAGCGGCAAGAGGACTTGAGCTTATTGTAAGCATCGACACGCACATGAACGAGACTGCGCAGATAGCGCATTTCATTTTGCCAGCCGCAAACTTCTTCGAGAAAGACGACCTGTATATCACCTTCCCCGATCATTTCCCGCAGCCCTTCGCGCAGTGGAGCCATAAGGTGGTTGAACCACCAGAGGAGGCAAGGGCCGAATGGGAAATCTTCCGTGACTTGTCGCGCCGCATGGGTGTCCCGATATTAAATCAATGGCCGCTGGATATTATGTTCAGGCTCGGCGAGTCGCTTGGAAAAGCGGCCGGACAGTCACATCGATTTGGTTTCAATCCGAAAAACTATTACAGGATGCTGCTCGGCATGATGAGTAAAGTCAAATTCTCCATGCTGATGACGAATCCTCATGGAGTGAGCGCAGGGAAAGTAGATTCCGGCGTCGCGCTGCGGAGAATGGCGACGCCCTCTCGCAAGATCGAGCTTGCGCCACAGGAGTTTGTGGCCGCAATCGCAAAGGCGAATCCTCCGCCGGTGGAGCAGCGCGCGCCGTTTATCCTTATTAGCGGTGAGAGGTCTCCGCACACCAAGAACACAAACCTGCGAGGCCTGAAGAGTCTGACCTCACGGCAAAGAGAAAACTTCGTAAGAATCAATCCGGAGGACGCAGCTTCGTTGTCGATTGTGGACGCAGACATCGTCGAAATCTCGACTGCGCGTGGCTCCCTCAAAATCAAGGCGAAGGTCGACGACTCAGTGCGCCGCGGCGTCGTCTCCATCGGTCACGGCTGGGGTCGAAGAGTCTTCCATCCGGATAGTAAGGACGCCTCCGAAGAACAGGGCGAAAACGTGAACCAGCTCACCGACGATTTGCGGCTTGATACATTCACCGGAATGCCGGTATATAACGCGATTCCGTGTTCAATCCGAAAGCGCGAGAGGTAGATCAACGAAATCCCGTAACGTGATGCCGCATCCGGAAAATTGGGGACATGATGCCGCATCCGGAAAATTGGGGACATGATGCCGCATCGTGTCCCCAATTTTCATGACACATTACGAGCATCTCCGGAAAAAGACTTGACAACACTAAAGCACTGTGGTATCATTTTGGGGAGTGAACGGTTACTCTCTAATTCTAATGAGGACACAGTTATTGACATAGTCTCACTCTTGCGCAAGATGAGAAAATGGAAAACTGATACTCTACCGTTTTCCTCTGCGAACTCCTGCGCCCTCTGCGGTTCAGATTCTTTTATTGGATAACAGTGACATGGTCTCGAAAACTTTCCTGAAAATCCCCAAAAAGAAGCAGGACCGGGTGCTCCGCGCGGCCCAAATCGAATTTGCCAAATTCGGTTACCACAAAACGAACATCAACGATATCTGCAGGCGTGCGCGAATCAGCAACGGCGCGCTTTACAAATATTTCAAGAACAAAGCCGACCTGTATCAGGCCGTGATTGACCGTCAAGTCGAAGGCAAGGACGAATACATGCGCGGCGTCCTGAACAGCGAGGGCTCCTGCATCGAAAAGATTCGTCTCCTCATGCAAAACACGACTACGGAAGTCGGCGCCCGCAATGATACGTTTCGCATCCTGCTCCAACTCGGCGCCTCCGATATGGACAAATTCGCTCGCGAAGTCACCCGTCGTATCGAAACCACTTCGTTCAACCACATCCGGGCGATTTTGGTTCAGGGAATCGAGCGCGGCGAGGTTCGGCCCGATATTGATCTCGAGATGATCGCTCACCTTATAAACAGTCTGTGCTTTTTCATATACGCGGGATTTGTCTCCGAATACCATCGCATCCGGCTTGAGGAGTTCTTCCACATGCCTTTTATCGGAGATGAGACCTCTTACACCCGCCTTGTTGACCGCATCCTGGGTTGGCTGGGGAAAATGATCTTGATCTGAAAATTCGAATTTGCGAGACGCCCGATCGCGCCTGCGGCGGGTTTGAGTGCAAGAAAAGAAGACAATCGCGAAATAGGGCATCTGTAAGGGTGAACCTTGTGTTCGCCCGATTTGAAACATATGAAACTTGGGCGAACACAAAGTTTGTCTCTACAGGCGTCTGCTTTTGGCGAGGAAATGGATTCCCGCTTTCGCGGGAATGATGTAGCCGTTTGGCTTCTTGGTGATTCAACTGTAAACCGTAAACTGTAAACTGTGAACTCACTCTCCGCAGATAAAATGGAACAAGGCGGGCTTCTCATCCTGGCGCAAGCCGACCACCTCACCGGCGAAGAGATGGGCTTCGCGATTGACCAGATTCTTGCTTGGGGCGCGTACAACGTGTACGCGTTCCCCGGTATCACCAAGAAGAATCGATCGGGATGCGTGCTGCTAATCGACGCCGATCCCGCCAAAGAGGCTGACCTGGGCCGGCTGCTGGCCGCTGAACTGGCAATTTACGGATATCATAGAATACTGACCTCCCACTATTGTTCCGAATGTCGCCTGCAAACCAATCTGGTGATAATTCGGAATGGGGATATCTCCTTACAAGCCGAAGTCCGGTTCAAAAGCGCGAATCATGGCAAGTGTCATGGGCGTATCGAGCATGCGGACTTGCTGCGGCTGCGTGAGCAAATCATGAAAGAGTTGGGCCTGCGCATTTCATTGACCGCATTGCGCGCACAGATAGACTCCCGGTTTCTGCCTGACGTGAAGACCGCGATCGAGATTGACCTGTAATGGAAAATCTGAAAGGGAGAAGAAGTCCATGAAGAGAGAAGCGCTTGCTGCTATGATGGCATCGATAGCGGACATTGATCTCATGACGTGCGACCGCCTCGAAGCCTTGACCAAAGGGCACGGAATGCTTAACCTGGCCGTCTTTTCGATTGCCAACGTTATTGCGGAGGAAATCCACCGGGGGACAAGACTGCGGGTAACGTCTGAGAGCGCTCCCGAAATTCCGCTCGATGACGTCCTGCGCAAATGCATCGAAGCGGCCAAGCAAGCCGGCGCCGACGCTGCAAATGCCGCGCTCTTGAGCGCAGCTTTGATCTATTTGGCGGGTTCAAATGTGCAGGCGGGCGTGGCAACCGGCAACCGCAAGCTCGGCGCGATGGCTCGGATGATCGCGGGCGCTCACAGAAGCGGGGTCGTTGCGATACCCACCCCCAAGCTGAACAACAAGATTTGCGGCTTCCCAGCCGTTCAGGCCATCTACCGGGCGATTGAAGAAGGCAATCTGTCTCCCATCGATGGGAAATTCGTACCAGGCGGAGTAGCCCGTGGTCCGCTCTATGGTCACTCCGCACTCGGCGAAGACATTGTATACCCCGCGTTAGCCAAAGAAGGAGCGCGCATCGGAGCGGAAGCCATGATGCGAGCCTTCGCGGGCGCAGGCGTTCAGCCTTCCCCCATCATCGCGGCCATTTTCGGGGCCGCGGCCATATTGGAGATCGTGCATCCGGACGCCAGGGTGGCGCCCGAGTACGGGAGCTACAGAACCATCAATTCCACCCATCTGGCGGGTCAGGGGGCAGTGTTGGCAACGGGCCTGCCCGAGAAACTGCACATTAAGGGAATCGGACGGGAGGTCGATACAGCGGCGCTCGTGGGCGAACTAGGACTGATTTTCAAAGATATCGGCACCCCGACAGTCATGGCGATGATCACATTCGACGACATCCTTGGCTGTTTTATAGAGGCGGGCTGGATAGGCGCGGGTGGCGGAGCCGGTCCCGTGACCACCACCCTTAGTCGCGTGACCAGCGACGCAGTGATCGCCCTCCTCGCGCTCATCGAGCACGAGGGTGATGAAGAAAAGGCCGCCGACGTGGTGCATGGCGTCCGTCATGAATTCTTCATGGACCCCGAAATCGCCAAGGTCGCCGCAAATACGGTCGCCCGAAAAGCCGAACAGCTCCGGCGCGGCCCCATCGCACGGTGCATAATACGCGCAACCGAGGGAGTCCGGATAGAAGCAGTTCGGCGCAGAGCCATGAAGGCCTATGATCTGCTATCGCAGGGTGTCAGCCTGGGCACAATAGTGAAATCGCTCGACGAGGAGCGGCAAGCAACGGTCGAAAGAGGCGCGACGGACTTCTTCCGAAAACAAATGGGGCAGGAAATAGCGGTGAAATTCACCAAGATAGCGTGCGGCGCGAGGAGGCCCGATGATATTGCGAAGCGGCACTTGAGCTTCGATATTGATGCGGACGTGGAAATCACGACTGGCGGAGAAACGATGCGTTTTGAAGGCCTCGTACATAAGGTGATACCCAAAGCCGTCCGCGAGCAGGACGGAAGTGTGCTGCCCTTCCTGACATTTGCAGCGGTTCCCCTGAACGAAATACTCATGGGATCCAACATCATCCTCAACATCACTGTCCCGGCCGCCGTGGCTGCGGCCATGGGAAAACTCTCGCCGGAGGAGGCGGCCCGGATTGCCGAAACAAGCGGATTCATTTCGTCCGGAGTCCCGGGCGCGCGCGAACGCGCCGAGAAAGTAGCTTTGCTGGCCACACGGATCGTTGGCCAGTTAGGAGCATCTGACCCCATCTCCGGCGGGGTTAACAGTGAATGAAACATCCAATTTATCATTGCGAGCGAAGGGCCACAGGCCCGAGCGAAGCAATCTCTTTGTATATATTCAAGGCGGCCAGTGAGACTGCTTTTCCCGCGCCGCGCGGGACTCCCTCGCAATGATAAATGGTTGAGTGTTTCCTAGGGGCATTCGACCACGTCCGCCGCGCGATTAACCGTGGAAGAAACAGTCCTTAATTAGGGCGATGCCAGCTTAATTCGGGGACCTGATGCTTCATCGTGTCCCCGAATTAAGCGAAACAAAAGCGAGGTTCTTTGCGGTTCAACCCTGAACCCTAAACCCTGAACTCCGAACCGAGTTTCTTAGGAGAAGAGTTTGTGCGCGTTGAACAATCACAGTTGAAAATCTGCTCGGCTGTTTTCGTAGGTGCGAATTTATTCGCATTCATTGAACGCGTTGAATTTCGGTCTGGATTCTGTTAGTATGACTTGGCCTTGCGGAAACTTCTCCCAGCAAGTCAATGAAATCCAGCCAATCCCATCGCGCGCCATCATAGGTAAGTCGCCCTCGATGATCGAGGGTTGTTTGCAGCCGATACAGTTACTTTAAGGCGAGTCACTGCAAACCCGCCGGAGGCGGGATACAGACTCGAGCGATGAAATCTCCGAAAAATGCAACGATTGCTTCTTAGCTTCTTTTGACCGGAAACCGGGAACCAGAAACTCGGAACTATTTTCTCAGGAGCCACGACCATGTCAACAGGAATAATCGACGTCGTCAATTGGATCGGGAGAGAACGGGCATTAAGGCCTGTCGGATTGCTTCTCAGGCGCTCACTCGGAAAGAAGAGTTTTGCGCAAATGGCGGCCTCGTCAGGAAGGCGAATAGGCGCCCCTATAATGGGCGCTTATCTGGCGGCGCTTACGGGCACGACCGTCAAGCAGAACCTTAGTGACGCTCGGGTTATGTTCCAAACTATTGAGAAATACGTCACAACTTTCAAGCCTGATTTTGTCATGTGCACGTTCCCCGACTTGACTGCCGAGGCCGAGGCCTGTGGATGTGAAATCAACATGCCGGACAATGCGCTTCCGTCGGTAACAGTGCATCCGTTCCAGTCGCATGAAAGCATGAAAGACCTACGCATCCCCGACCCTTATAAGGATGGGCGGCTCAACGTGTTCATCGAAGCGACGCGCCTATTCACGAAGCGGTTCACGTTGCCCAAGACGGCTGCGAGCGCCGGCCCCTTTACGCTGGCTGCTGAGCTCATGGGAGTCGACATCATCACACGCAAGATACTCAAAGAGCCACCGCTGGTGCACGAGGTGATGGAATACTCGCTACAAGTGATCCAGAGATACAACGCTGAACTGATAAAGGCCGGCGCCGACGTCATCGGCATTGCGGAGCCGACGTGCAGCTTGCTTTCGGCGAAAGCATTCGAGAAGTTTGTGCTTCCATACCTCCAACGCTTCACAAAGGGCCTCTCCGTTCCGGCCACTCTACACATATGCGGACGCGCAAACCATCTCATCGAGCTTATGTGCAAAACGGGCGTGACCGGTCTGAGCGTTGACGCCCCCACCGATATTACCAAACTCAAGGACCGCGTGCCGCCAGACATCATCATACTTGGCAACCTGTCACCAGTAGAAGTTCTCATGATGAAGAAGCCGGACGAAGTTCGCGAGGCGTCTCTCGAATTATTGAAGGCTATGGAAAACATCCCAAACTTCGGACTGCTGAGCGGATGCGACCTTCCTGTCGGCACTCCAATGGAGAACATCGGCGCGATGATAAACGCGGTGAAAGAATATAGAGCACATTAGAGTTTGTTCAACAACTCAGCAGGTGCGAATTTATTTGCACGGTAGAATGAAACATGAAAATGAATTCTGTTCATAAAACAAACTTTAGTCAATAAATCCGCACTGTGACCCAATTTATGGACGGTCACTACGCAACTTCGGAAAGTAGACTTGACAAAATCCTCTGGTATATGATAAGTTCTGCGCAATGTGCATAGTAGAGCTTTGAACTTTTTACATTTGCTTTTGCCCATGTTGACGGGCTTCTGGTTGTTCATCGGGACGAATATGAGAGACGGTTCGAGACAATTTCATAACGGCTCTCGGCCAAAACGCGAAAGGGATACCTTGTGCAACGACATTTGGTAATCTTTCAGCCGTCCGGCCAGCGCGGGCGGATCGAGCCGGGCAAGAACTTGCTCGAGATCTCGCGCGAGTTGGGCGTGGATATCGAGTCGGTCTGCGGCGGCGCGAAGTCGTGCGGCAAGTGCAAGGTTCGTGTACAAGAGGGCTTCTTCGAGCGGCACGGGATCGAATCACGTGCGGCGCACCTGACACCGCTGGCCGATGAGGAAAAGGATTTGCTCACGAGCGACGAAATCGCAAACGGGTATCGTCTCGCATGCGCAGCGCAGGTGGTTGGCGACGTTTTGCTGTTCGTGCCCGAGGAAAGCCGCGGCGGCAAGCAAGTGGTCCGCAAAGAGGTCACGCTCAGAAAGATAAATCTGAATCCTGCGGTTAAGACCTATGCGGTCAAACTCGATAAGCCCACGCTCGCCGATCCCTTGGGCGATTACGAGCGACTGCTGAAAGCGCTTGCGGAGAAACACCAATTAAGAGGTTTGACGGCAAACAGGTCTGTCCTTGCTCGGCTTTCGAAGGTCTTGCGCGATGGGGACTGGCAAGTGGCGGTCGCCGTTTGGATGGACCGCGAGATATTGAAGGTCGCGCCTGGAGCTTCGATGAAATGCCTCGGGCTGGCGATTGACATCGGAACAACAACCGTGGCCGGATACCTATGTAATCTTGCCACTGGAGAAGTTGCCGGGGTGCATTCACTCATGAATCCGCAGGTGACGTACGGCGAAGACGTGATGTCGCGCGTCACATATATCATGACACATGAGGGCGGGCTTGCCGAACTTCACCGCGAGATCATAGGCGCCTTGAACGAAATCGTTGCTGTGGTTTGTGGGAAGGCGGGGGTCGAGCCCGGCGATATTCTCGAATTGTGCGTCGTCGGCAACACAGTGATGCACCACATATTTCTCAACGTGTCTCCGGAAGGCATTGGCGTATCACCCTTTGTTCCCGCGACACAGAGCGCGCTTGATTTGAAGGCAGTGGAACTGGGAATACGCGTAAATGAATGCGCGAACGTTCACGTCCTGCCGATCGAGGCCGGGTTTGTAGGCGCTGATAACGTAGGTGTACTCATAGCCGAGGCCCCTTATGAAAAAGACGAGATGCAGCTCATTATTGACATCGGCACGAATGGCGAAATCCTTGTGGGCAACCGCGAAAAACTCCTCTCGGCTTCATGCGCGACCGGACCCGCGCTCGAGGGCGCTCACATCAAATTCGGAATGCGGGCGGCGCCGGGAGCAATCGAGCGCGTGAGCATAAACCCCGAAAATCTCGACGTTGAATACCGTCTCATCTCAGGCAATGATGGCGAGCTTGCGCGCGGCATCTGCGGTTCGGGGATAATCGACGCAATCGCGCAGATGTTCCGCGCCGGAATAATCGAAAAGAGCGGCAGGTTGAGCAAGTCGCTCGACTCGCCAAGGCTGGTGCAAGACGGCAAGACACGCGAGTTCATTCTCGTTCCCGGCGAGCAAACCGCGATAGGTAAGAATATCACTATTGCGACGGGTGATGTTCGCGCCGTCCAACTCGCAAAGTCTGCAATATACGCGGGTTCAAAAATACTGATGAAAAAGCTCGGCGTCAATAAGATCGACCGCGTTGTCCTCGCGGGCGCATTCGGAACGTATATTGACCGCACGTGCGCCATGCTTATGGGTATGTTTCCCGATTGCCCCATCGAAAACGTAGTTGCAGTGGGAAACGCGGCGGGCGACGGCGCGCGCATGGCTCTGCTGGATGTAAACAAAAGGCGAGAGGCCGCAGAACAGGCGCGGCGTGTCGAATATGTTGAGCTGACGCTGGAGAAAGAATTCGAGCGGGAATTCGTCGAGGCGATGCTCGCCG
>CAYVDS010000022.1:0-2009 GCA_964450145.1 uncultured bacterium | reverse complement strand
TGCATTTCCCGCACATGTACGACCAGTTTCCGAATTTGGAAGGCCTTTTGCCCAAATTTGAATCGAACAGCAAATGAGCGTGGATGAAATCCCCCTCTTTCCCCTTTGAAAAGGGGGACGAAGAGGGATTTTGTGGGTGCGAATTTATTCGCACGCTTTTGTTGCGTTCTCATGTCTCGGTATCTGTATGAGAAGATAGTGGGTGAATAGTCTTGAAAAACTTCATCTTTGAAAAAGTCCAGAGTGTCTTTGATGTCGGCGGCGTGAAGATTGGGGGACAACCGGGTGTCAATCCGACCGTCCTCATCGGCTCGATGTTCCATAAGGGCGACAAGCTCATCGAGGATCGCAAGACGGGTTCTTTCGACAAGGGAGCCGCCCGCCAGCGACTCAAACGGCTTGAAGAAATCTCTCAGAAAACGGGTATTCCGGCGATGGTGGACATAGTGGCGAACTCGGCCGACGAGTTTTCGCGCTACATCGAATTCGTGGTGACCGAAACCGGCGCGCCCGTGTGTATAGATGCGTGGCAGCCGAGGGTAAGGATAGAGGCCGCGCGGTGCGCCGCGCGCTCCGGCCTGCTCGAAAGATTGATTTACAACAGCTTGAACCCATGGAACAAAGACCTCGAAGCGGAGGTAAACGAAATCGCCGAGATTGGCGTCCGGCACGTTGTCGTTTGCGTTTTTGACGATTCTGACAAATTGCCGGCAGGCAGAGAGAAAGCGCTCGAAAAACTGATGCCGGCGATACAAAGAGGCGGCTTCAAGAGCATCCTCGTGGACACAACCGTCATGAATTTGGCCGCAATGGCTTTCTCGATACAGGCAGGGTGCGAGATAAAGGAGCGGTTCGGCCTGCCCGTCGGCTGCGCCCCGGCAAACGGGACATACATGTGGGAAGAATTGCGGCGTTTCACGACGGCGGCTGGCTTCGCAGGCGCTGATTCCGCCGCGCACGGTATCGCCGTCCTGCTATGGAATGACTTTTTGTTTTACGGACCACTGACTGGAACGGAACGCGCATTTGCGGCAGCCGCCGCGGCAGAATCGATGAAAGCGATGTTCGCATATTTGGAGTCCGGGCGCCTGCCCGCGACACAGTCGCATCCGCTCCGGAATTTGTTCGGGAAATTCGTGGAACAACTTGAGTCGGGGAATGGATAATAATTCGAGGACATAATGCTTCATCGTGGCTAATTCGGGGACACCTTGCGGCAAGGTGTCCCCGAATTAGCCACGACAGTGAGCTTCTAACGAGCAACGGGAGAAATGAATTGAACCCAACCGCCAAAACCAGTCGCGATAAAGTTCTCGACCTTCTGAGGGGCAAGAGAAATGGTGAGCTTTTGTGCTTCAGCGGAATGGGCAACGTCACAACCGAGGGGATGAAGCATTCCGGCGTTCGTTTCGCTGAATCGCACACGGACCCCGCGAAGATGGCTGCGCTTGCCGCAACGACCCACAAACTGTTCGGCTTCGACTGCGCGGTGGTCCCCTTCGATGTCGCCATCGAAGCCGAGGCCATTGGCTGCCCAATCAATTTCTACACGCACGTGGACCCGCAGGAGATTCTCTATCCCACTGTCAAGGGGAAAATCGTTGAGACCGCAGCGGATATAACTGTGCCTGCTGACCTCGCAAGCGCCGGACGCGTGCCGGTTGTGACGGAAGCCCTGCGGTTATTGAAGCGGGATATCGGTGGGGCTGTCGCCATCGGCACCTACATCATGGGCCCGTTCACTATCGCCGGCCAAACAATGGAGTTGAACGACCTGCTGAAAATCTGCCTCAAGAAGCCGGAGCATGTGGATGAAATCATGCAGGTGTATGCCGGGCTTGTGATCAAGCTCGCCGAGATATATTCGGCGGCGGGCGCCGACTACATAACCATACGCGAGATGGGCGCATGTTCAGACGTGCTCAGGCCCGCGTTGTTCAAGAAGCTCGTCGAGCCGCATCTCAGACACATATTCGAGCGCGCGCCAGTCCCTCTCGTGCTCCACATTT
>CAYVDS010000021.1:37741-40937 GCA_964450145.1 uncultured bacterium | reverse complement strand
TCTCGCCGCAACTTCATAATCTCCCGCACTTTCTTGGTCACGTCTTCTTTTTTTTCCTTAGAGAGTTACGAGAGATCGGTAATCGTCTTCATTCATGCGTATACTTAAAGTCTTTGCGGGCATTTCAGTCATCCCCTTTTATTCGCCGTCTTGCATCGGCGATGATTGATTTCTTATACCTTCCAATGGACGCAAGTCTCTCTAACTTCGCGAGAGCTCCGCTTACGTCAAGGAGCTGCTTTTCGGTAGCCCTTATCAAGACGGCGAGCGCAGTAATGAAATCTATCTTCAGGAGTTTGCACGCCCTGATGGCATTTCTGTCATCAGTGGCAACCACAGCCCCCTTCTTCTTCAACGCAAGCGCTATCGCCTCTGCCTCGCCTGGATCGATGGTGAAATCACTCATTAGCTTCTGTATGAGTTTCCGGTCATCCACCGTCAGCGCGCGGATACTGCCCCTATCAACCAGAGCGGCTACTTGTAACGTCTCCAGGCTTCCCTTAATCAAAACTTCTTCTTTCACCTTCTCCGGTACGAAGGCATGCTCTGGAAGATTTGAAATAAACACTTCCAGCATTTCTGCCCTCGCGAGCAGGATCAGCGTTGATGAATCAAAGATCACCATATGATAATTATATGACAACCGTCAGACATTGTCAACAGCACGCCCAGAGCCGGTTGCGTTGTTAGGAAGTTTCGTAATAACAGTGGTATTGTTAGAGTGCAGTTTTCAGCTTACCCGCAAGCGCACAAGAAAAGCCCTTCTCTCACATAAGCAATACAGTCCGGATATTTGCGCTGAATGCTTTCTATTCGCCAACGGTATTTCCTTGCGATGTGCGAAAGAGAAATACAACACCGAGTTCCTCCTCCGGGGCATATTTCATTGGGGCATCCGGCGGCTCTCACATCGTCCGCATACGTCGGCGATTTAGGTTGGGAGTTTCATTCGTGATTCGTTCCATTCGTGAGATTCGTGATCCCGTTTCTTCTTCTTTTTCTTCTTCTTTTCCCTTTCTTCTTTTCCCTTTCGTCTTTCGCCTTCCTTCTGATGTTACAGCGCAAACCACGGATACACGCAGACCCCGGAACGCTTGAATGAGCGGTCGCCGCCGTAGACGAGGGCTGCGGGAGAATCTTTGTCGCCCGAAATTTCGCGCCAGTAGGCGAGGTTGGCGAAGAAATCGGACGCGACCGTCTGGGCGGATTTGGTCTCGATGGGTATCAGACTTGTTCCCATATCAATAATGACATCTATTTCGTGGCCTGCCGCGTCCCGCCAAAAATAGAGCGCAGGTTGTTCTCCCCGGTGCGCGAAGCTTTTATAGAGTTCCGAAAGCACAAGACTCTCGAAAACACTGCCTCTCTCAGCGCGCTGGAAGAGTTCTTCCGGAGAGCGAATCTGGAGCAGATAGCATAAGAGTCCCGTGTCGAGAAAGTAGAGCTTGGGGCTTTTGATAAGGCGTTTGCCGAAATTCCGATGATGCGGTCGCAGGAGTGCAACCACGAAGCTCGCCTCGAGGACCGACAGCCATCGTCTGGCGGTAGTGTGGGAAATGCCGCAGTCCGAGGCCAGCCCGGAGAGGTTGAGCAGTTGGCCGTTGCGGCCGGCGCAGAGGCGCACAAAAACGCTGAACGCTTCGATATCTCCAACGCTGAGAACGCTCCGCACGTCGCGTTCGAGGTAAGTCTGGTAGTAGTTGGCCAGCCACTCACGCGGGGGAAGGCCTTTATCATGAATCCGAGGGTAGAAGCCGGTGAACAAGGTTTCCATCAAACCTGTGCCGGGAGGTTTTGGCGCGCCCGGAAGAGAAGTCCCCAACTTCTCGATGCGTATGGACTTTCGCCGTGTCAATTCGGCCAGCGAGAACGGGAGCAGATGCAGCACGGCGCATCTTCCGGCCAGAGACTGGGAGATACTCTGTAGTAGTAGAAAATTCTGCGATCCTGTGAGAATGAACTGTCCCGCCCTGCCGTCGCGCTCGTCGGCGATGACCTGGATATACGAAAACAGGTCGGGCGCTCGCTGGGCCTCGTCCAGGATTACGGTCCCCTCAAACTGACCGAGGAAGCCGCGGGGTTCTTCCAGCGCGAATTGTCGCTGATCCGGCAATTCCAGAGAGACGTAATCCAGATGTTTGAAGACGGCCCTGACCAGTGTTGTTTTGCCGGACTGACGGGGTCCGGTGAGGGTGACGATGGGAAACTGCTTTGCGGCCTGAGTCAGCTTTGCCGCCAATGTGCGTTTGATCATGGCGTATTCCAATTAGACAATTGAACATCCAATATTCAATTTACACGACAACGGATGGTTTGTCAAGAGAGAAAAAAGAAGAAACGATAATATCCCTTTCACGAAGTTCTGCCGAGATTTCCGCGAGGGCACGCGCCGCATTCAGCCGATGAGAATGGGATACACTCCCGGGAGGCAAGGCCAGTCTGTGCGACCCTGTTCGACGGGCGTGGGGGGAACGAGATAATCATCCCATCCGGCGTTATGGGCCGTGGCATACATGTCAATGCCGACAGCCTGCGCCGCCGGTCGGCAGTGGTAATATTGGAAACACAACTGACTTTCTTTTGTGTAAAGAGGGCATTGCTGGGCCTTCCCACCCGCTTTGACGGTTTCCACCCATTCGAGGCTGAAAATCCCGCAGATGGTACACGGTCCCCCTGTGAACCCCATCGACTTGACATAGCCCGCATACTGGGCTTCCACCTCGGTTCTGCCCACAATCTCTTTCATTTTATTAATCTGCTC
Source organism: uncultured bacterium (assembly GCA_964450145.1). Taxonomy (GTDB): domain Bacteria; phylum Abyssobacteria; class SURF-5; order SURF-5; family SURF-5; genus JACRIR01. The sequence continues at coordinate 38,176 of CAYVDS010000021.1, read as the reverse complement.
GTATTTGTCAGCATAGGAGTCGCTCCGGGAAGGCGGGATGCCGAGAAGCAAAGCCCACTCGTAATCTTCAATCATGTCAGCCATTTCGGAGGCATTGGCAGTGTGGGGTGGGCAGGAGTAAGCGGAGTTGTATCCCCAACACGTGGGAATTCGGCACTTCATCCGCATGATCTCATTCGTGATAATGTTTTTGGCGCTGATGGCGATACCATTTTGAGCGCCAAGCCCCTTGGCAAATTCAATGAGCTTCTCGATGTCTTGCCTTTCCACTAATGTCTTGATCTTTGTGGGCGGCCGGTCAGTTCTTTCGGGAAGTATATCTCTCAGCTTCAGGTTGAGCATCTGGTTGCCCTGTTCTTGATGCTCACTGACTCGGTCCTCAGATTTCGTGTCCATTATTTACTTCTCCCATCTACCTTCAACCAACGAGAACGA
>CAYVDS010000021.1:17213-37731 GCA_964450145.1 uncultured bacterium | reverse complement strand
GAATGCGTAATACAGGCATTCCGGAACGTTTTCCGCCGCCATTTCAGGAAAGATCAAATCCTCGGGCGCCCAACCCCTTCTCTTGATCAATTCCACTATGTCGATGCCCAAGGGTTCGGCTGAGGGCCTGGCCCTCCGGTGGGTCCTACAAATGCCATTCCTTATCACCATACAATTGGCTGCGTCCTGACCGGTCATAACCTTGTCGAACCACGGTTTTGTCCACATCCCGCAGCAAACGCAGGGACCGCAGTTGAAGCCCATGGCCTTGTAGTAGCCCAACTCATGTGCTTTAGATTCAATCTTTCCGACAATATTATTGAGTTTGTCAGACCACTCCCCTGCATTCGCGAAGGTTTCCAGAACGTTCCCATCTGCCGGGATTGCCATAACCTCTTTGGAACTGTAAATGACCCCTACTACGCCATATTCATAAGAGTGGGAGACGCACGATGCCATCTGTTCCTTTTTTGGCGCGAACGGAGGGCATTGAAAGGTATTCCCGTAGGAACCGCAGTTGGGATATTCGCATTTTCTGCGAACCGATTCGCGAAAGCGGAGGTCGGCCACTTTGATGATTCCCGCCCTTTGGCAGCCCAGTTCGACGAGACGGTCCTGAAGAATCTGGAGGTCGCCTTCTTCTGCCTGGAATTTAACTCTTGCGCTGGTCACAGTTGGTCTTCCTGCGGAAGCTGCAATTACTAGCCGTCACAATCATAAGCTACTACTTTCAGCGGACCAAAGTCAAGACGATGTGAAGCTCCGTAGTTGGACCGTCTCGAAGTTTCGCGCCCACAAATGAGCCAAAACCGGTCGTACGCCAAATATGAGATGGTTTCATTTGTCTTCCCCGGGAACGAAGATTCATTCCTTTCTTCTTCCCAACCATTTTCTTGTTCTCCTTCTGCCTCCAAGCGTAACGTAAAGGCGCTTGGGTAGTCGAACATATTCCTTATCCTTGTCTGTGCATTTCGCGCAGACAGGTATCTTCTCTTTCTGACCCTTCTAAACGAACAGGCAGGAGCGACAATAGAAATTGCCACAAATACTGCAAAGCCCGCCCTCAGTTTCCTTAAATTCGATGTCGCAACCGCTGCATTTTAAGGGAGCAACCATGTTTGCTGACCAGCCGTCTTGTGAGTATGAATTCGCATTTGCCCCGGGCTCGCATCTTGGTCCCATCTCCTATATCCTAACAGTACATAGTATAATCGTCACCGAACCAAAAAATCGAATGAATTCTCAAGAAAATTCTTGGGGGGTCGGTTTTGCCGGAAATTGGCGCAATATTTGCTCTTTTCCGTGCAATGCGACAATGCCTGTCTACGCGGATGCGTCATGCCTTGGCGACGCATGCGCCAAATCGGCTATATTCGACAGCCTTCCGCATGACAAGCGCGGACTGTCGCAAAATTACCAAGAACACGTATTGCAAAGACACAAGAGCCCCAAAATGGTACAACGAAGCGCCTCAAATGGAAGGAAAAAAGAGACCGTAGGGATGAATTCGCGCCAGCATGACTTTGTGCGTTCGTTTCGGCGTTCTGCGTTCCTTTGCGAGCTTTGCGCCTTTGCGGTGAGAAAATGCTCTTCTGGACGATTGGTATTTCATTGCGGTTCGCGTGGTCGCGAGTTTGCGAAACACTTTGACAAGCAAGGGGTTTTGAGATATAATTAAAAATCAGGGAAGAATAACGCCTTGCCTCGGTCCGGTCAGGAGAAGGAACAATAAAATGTTCGAAAAGATTTCAGGCTTCTTCAAACGTTTCACGAGAAGACGCATGAAACAGAGCGGCGAAACCACGATCATGGACGCAAAAGAGCCCGGCACGGATGAATTGGGGCTCGATGAAGGTTTCGGCGATTTGGAAGAATCGATTTCTGCAGTAGGAACAGCGCCGGGAGTGGGGCAGTCCGCGCCCGGCCTGGAGGCGCCCGTGTCGGAAGGAGACCTTGGCCTGGGCGGTGCTGATATCTCGACCGGCGCCAGCGATTTCGACGAACGGACCATCAGCGATGAGATATCGGGGGTCAGTGGCGCCGGCGTAGCGGAGGAAGTCGCTCCGCCGGGCGGTGAATTTGGCGAAGGCGAGGCGGCTCCGTTCGGCGAGGCGTTTGTGGAGGAGAAGCCTCCTTCCTTTGTTAAGAGAGTTCTCACTCTCGCCGTCGTGGGTGTTATTGCAATCATACTCGGCGGGGTTTTCCAATTTTTCCTGTGGCCGATTGTAGGCAAGATGGTCGGCATGGCCGGCGAGGAACAGCCGAAACTTGACATACAGGCCCAGCTTGGCGCGGAACAAAGAAAAAACGCGAAGCTGAAGTCGGAGGTCGGGCAGTTCAAAAGCATGGGCAGTCCGGCGGAGGTACAAAACGCCAAGCAGCAACTCACTCAGTTGCGCGATTCCCAGGGGGCGTTGGAGGAGTACGAGAAGACATATACTGTCTCCAAGGAGAAGGAAGCCGCCTTCAACGAGTTGGTCGCGAAGATAAACGGAATTGAGTCCGATGTCGGGAAAACGCGCGGCGAAATCAACGACATCAAGGCCCGAATCGTTGAGGCTCGCCGAGAAGTGGCCGCGCTCGCAAAAAGGACCGATGAAGAGTACGAGCGCTTCCGCCTCGAATTAGCGCGCGCAGGACTCAATCAAAGGCTATTTCTTGAATTGCAAGTGCAGGACATCGAGAGCTTCCGCGCCGAACTGGGAAAACTCTCGGATCATCTCTCGCAACTAACTCCGGCGGCGCAAGCGCCGGCAGAAGCCGCTCCTGAAAGCGTTCCACAAGTTGAAACCACTGTGCCCCAGAACCCTTAGACGTTGACCGAGGGCGGAGGAACACATGTTTGACAAGATATTTGGGATTTTCCGGAAGCGAAAAAGAGCCGATATCTCACAAGAGATTCCGGGTGAAGGCGAGGATATGCTCGAAACCGGAGGCGCCGAACTCGGTGAGGAGTTCGATGCGGACACGATCAGCCTCGAGACCGGAATGAGTGATGGCGGATTCGGCAGCTCTTCGGGCGGCGCCGCAGGAGGCGGGCTTGGAGAAGCCGTCGGAGTTACCGAGCCTCCTCTCGACGAAGACCTCGGACTGGACGTCGGGGAAGAAGCTCCGGCAGCCGCTCCATTTAGAGAAGGAGCCGTATCGCCGCCGGAGGTGGAGCCGTTTACGCCTCCTCCCGCGCCGAAACGTAAAGGTCGTCTGAAGGGTGTTGTCGCGGCAGTAGTAGTTGCGCTGATAGGCCTCGCGGCAGGCTTCTTTGGCGCGAAGCCGGGTATTGAACTCGCGAAAGACTTGATTACCCCCGGACCAACTCCTGCTCAACAACTTGCCCAGTTGCAGGGTGAGAATACGAAAATGGAACAGCAACTGACAGCTTATCGAGGCGTCGGTACTCTCGAAGAGATACTGGCAGTCAAGAACGAGCTCCAGAAACGGACAGATATGGCGGCGGAAGTTGATGCCATAGAAAGAAAGGTTGCGAACCGGCCGGCTGAAGAGGAGCGGCTTGATCGAGTTTCCGTGCAGCTTGACCTTACAAGGCGGGAGTTGCTTATTCAGAAGGGTTCGCTGGCAAACGTTCAGAAGGCCGTGAAACAGATAGAAGCCAGAAACAATTATTTGATGACGTCAGCCAGAAAGTTCCTGGACAAAACGGCTGAAGCCAAGGCAAAATCGGAAGTCCTCAAAGCGCGTCTCGAGCCCGACAGAATCAAAGAGGCGGAGACTGCGGCCTTTTTAAGCAGGGAGACGGAGCGGAAAGTGGGAGACTCAGCAAACGAGGCATTTTCATCATTGTAACCCGAAGACAACTCCTTTTCACGAACTTGGAGCCCGGAAAGCTGACGCTCTCCGGGCTTTTTGATGTTTCGCACATCCATAGCGCGGCGTAGCCCCAACCAAAAGAAACGAGGAATCCACAGTTTTTAAACCGGAGATTTCACTTTGGAGCACGTTCCCTGTAACCTCTGCGGCGGCAGCGACGCCGCGCCCTACTGCCGTGTGGGCGGACTGCAGATTGTCCGTTGCAACGCCTGCGGGCTCTTCTACACAAATCCCCGGCGGCCCGCCAGCGAAATAGCGAAAATCTATTCGGAAGATTATTTCGTCAGCAAGAATCCGTCCGAGTTGGGTTACGACGACTACCGCAGCCACTCAAGAGGGCTGAAGGAAGTGTTTGCAGACCATATATCGGCAATTGAGCAATTTGTGCAGTCGCCGGGCTCCATACTCGAGGTAGGCTGCGCTTATGGATACTTTCTCGAGATCGCGGCTTCGAGAGGATGGACGGCCGAAGGCGTCGAGGTTTCGCCGTTCGCGTCGCGCATCGCGCGAGAGAATTCCAAAGCGCCGGTGTATACCGGCACGCTTTCAAGCGCGCAATTGCCCACTTCGCGTTTTGACGCCGCGGCGATGTGGGACATGCTCGAACATTCTTTTGATCCTTCTTCAGACCTTTCTGAAACCAACAGAATCCTCAAACCGGGCGGATACCTTTTCATGACCATCCCCGATGCGGGAAGCCTCGCCGCGCGCATGATGGGCGCTCACTGGTACGGGTTCAAGAAAGCGGCCGAGCACAACTATTTCTTCTCGAAGCGCACGCTTGGACAAATGCTCTCAAAGAGCGGGTTCAGACTCCTCGAAACTCGACGCGGCGTGTGGCCATGCAGTATGCGGTTTCTCGTCACAAAGCTTGAACCCTATAGCCGGTTCGCATACCGCGCCGCCGACAGGGTCGTGCGGGCGCTCGGAATCGGGGACACGGTGGTAAAGTTCAAGTTTATTGATATGTTCGTGATTGCGAGAAAAGAGAGCGATCTCCGACTCTAGTCGGAGTTGAGAATGGTTCGGGTGCGATTTCATGTATAATGCCCTTCCAGTCATCAAGTGTCGTGGTGTCGGCCCAAGAACCGAGTCGATATTGCGTAAGCTGAGCATCGCAACCGTTGGAGACCTGCTCTATCATTTCCCGCGAGGATATCTCGACCGCCGCGACCTGAGACCCATTTCGTCGTTAGAGCCCTCCGCCGGAGCAGTAGTGGTCAAGGGCGAGATAACACGCGTGCGATTCTATCGCCCATCGAGGCGCCTCAACATAACGGAGTTCACAGTGTGCGATGGAACCGCCTCACTTAAGGCAGTTTGGTATAATCAGCCCTATCTTCGGAAAAACCTTCCCAAGGGAACTAAGATTATCCTATCCGGCGCGATCGCAGACCGGCACGGTATCCAAATGCAGAATCCGGATATTGAAGTTTTGTCCGCCAGCGAACAGGATTTCCTCCATACCATGAGGCTTGTGCCCATCTATTCTCTCACCGAGGGAATCAGCCAGAAGCAGTTGCGCCGGCTGATTCATGCCGCCCTTGAGGAGTTCAATGACGTGATTCCCGAAAACCTGCCAAAGCCGATCATCGAGGCGTGGCAGTTGGTTTCGAGGCGAGAGGCTTTGTGGGGAATGCATTTCCCTCACACGAATGAAGAAAATCGGGTGGCGCGCAGGAGAATCGCCCTCGAAGAATTCCTCGCGCTTCAGTTGTGCCTTCAAGCTTCGATTAGCGGCGGCCCCCAAACCGGAATTGCCCATACCGCGGACCCGCATCATACTGCTCTCCTCGACTCGAACATACCATTCAAGCTTACTCGTACCCAGAAAAAGGCGGTCGAAGGAATCTTTCGCCGCATGGAGTCCACACGTCAGATGAACGTCTTACTTCAAGGAGACGTGGGGTCAGGCAAGACGGTCGTGGCTGCGTACGCGATGCTGAAGGCAGTCGAGAACGGGCGGCAGGCAGTCCTTATGGCGCCGACGGAACTCCTTGCCGAACAGCATCTGTCGAGCTTGCGCGAGTTACTGAAAGGGGTCGGCGCTAAAATCGCGCTGCTGTCAGGCAGTCGCCCGGCTTTGGAGAAGAGAGAAACCCTCAGACTGCTGAGTTCGCGCGAACCCTGCATCGTTGTCGGCACGCATTCGCTCGTCGAGCAAAAAGCAAACCTGCCGAATCTAGGCCTCGCCGTTATTGACGAACAGCACCGCTTCGGCGTTAACCAACGCGGCGCCCTCCGGCAAAAGGGTGTCAATCCCGACCTTATCGTGATGACTGCGACTCCAATCCCGCGCACGCTTGCGATTGCGCTTTACGGAAATTTCGAGATCATAGTCCTCGATGAATGTCCGCCGGGCAGGCAGTCGGTGGAGACCCGTCTTGTAAGCGAATCGGAGCGCAATCGTATGTATGAATTTGTCCGCAAGCACCTTGCGCAGGGGCGGCAGGCTTTTGTTGTTTGTCCCGAGATAGGGGAGCGAGGCGAGGATGATTTGGAAACCCGCGAAATCGCAGGCGCCGCCAGGATGCATGCCCACTATTCGAGGATTTTCTCCGAATTTTCCACAGGACTGCTTCATGGCAGGATGCAGCCGGAAGAAAGGGAGAGAACGATTTCGCGTTTTCGCAAGAACGAGTATCAAATCCTCGTAGCTACGACGATAATAGAGGTGGGCGTCGATGTGCGCAATGCCGCCGTAATGATGATCGAGAATGCCGACAAGTTTGGGTTAGCCCAACTCCATCAACTGAGGGGGCGAGTCGGACGCGGACAACATAAATCATATTGTTTTCTTTTAGGTGAACAGTCGACCGAGCAGGCCGTGAAGAGGCTCGAAATCATGATATCCACAAATGACGGATTTCAAATAGCAGAACAGGATATGCTTCTCCGAGGACCGGGCGAATTCCTTGGGACCGCCCAGAGCGGAATCCCGAAGCTTAGGGTTGCTCACTTGGGACGAGATATCGAACTGCTCGAGCAGGCGCGCGAAATGGCGCTTGCGATTCTGCGGGCCGACCCCCGCCTCGAGAAACCCGCTAACGAACCCTTGCGGTTTCTCCTCGGCCAGCCGCAAGCAGTTCATCTTTAAGGATGCCGCGAGATGCCAAGAGCTTCAGGTGACTTATGCGAATAACCGGAGGGCAAGCAAAAGGAATTCTCATCAAAGCGCCGAAAAACATGCGGACGCGTCCTACGTCCGATAAGGTCAGGGAAGCGCTGTTCGATACGTTGGGCGGCAATGTCATCGAAAGAAACGTGCTCGATCTTTTCGCCGGCAGCGGCGCTCTTGCCATCGAGGCCCTGAGCAGGGGAGCGAATTACGCGGCGCTGGTCGAGCGCGATTCGGTTGCGGTTTCCCTGATTGAAGAGAACCTCGAGCGGGCCGGTTTTTCTGAAAAAGCAGAGACATTCAGGGCTGATTTTCGCGCGGCCATCAGAAAATTCGCGAAAAGTGGTCGACAATTTGATCTCATTCTGATTGATCCTCCCTACCAGAGTGGCTTGCTTGAACAAATCGCGCTTGCATTGGCTGAGCATCGCATACTGTTGCCGCGCGCCATCGTTGTTCTCGAACATTTCAGGAAAACAGACCCTCCGCCTTCCATTTCAGACATCCCGCTCTCCCGCACGCGCTTCTATGGACAAACGGCGCTTTCCTACTTTTTCTCCTGACTCTTATTTCGGGACACGATGCCGTCCCGCCGGAGGCGGGATGTTCCCGGAAATCGGCCTCAGATCGCATTTACTAATTTCCCGATTTTTCTCTTGACACCCTATATATGGTATGGTATAATTCATACAAACACCAAATAAGGGATTACCCCACTTTTAGCGCGAGGACTTCAATATATGAAATGTCCTTTTTGTGCCCACCCCGACGATAAAGTTGTTGACTCGCGCACCATTAAAGAAGGCGAGCTCATACGCAGGAGACGCGAGTGCCTTTCTTGTACCCGGCGATTTACGACCTATGAACGAATCGAAGAAATTCCGCTCATGGTGGTCAAGAAAGATGGCAGACGTGAGCCGTTTGATCGAAGCAAGATCGTGATTGGCGTCCTCAAAGCCTGCGAGAAGCGACCGGTAGGCATTGAGCAAATCGAGGGTTTGGTCGACAAGATCGAAAAAAGCATAAACAGCGGATTGGAGAAGGAGGTTTCCTCCGAGACTATTGGCTCAATGGTGATGGAGGAGTTGAAAAGCCTCGATGAAGTGGCCTATGTAAGATTCGCGTCAGTGTATCGGCAGTTCAAGGACATCGACGAGTTTATGGATGTCCTCAAGACTCTTTATCGACCCGAGAAGATATAAGAGGGAGTTTGGCTGCGGAGAGGGCGATGCGGGCCGTAAATCGATGCTGAAGCGGATGTCCACCCACAAACAGGATTAGAAGAATTGCGGCTTTTGCACCGTGGGGCACGAGAGGAAGCGGACTAGGTTTTGAGCCCCTCCGCGGCCATTTTATTTGGTGTTGCTTGGGCAAACACAAATTACTCTTAAGTTAATAATTGACCTGGCAGCGATTTCCCTATTGACAACGAAGCATGCGATTCGTTTATAATAAGCATAGGTGCTACGAAGCGGTCTCCGTTTAGGAGGGGCCAGGAAGCTTGGAAAAAGAGATTATGCGGTACTATGACGAGAAGTCCGGATTGTGGTACACCATCTACTGGGACGAAGTTCTCAAGTGTTACGTGAGCCAGCTTGAATCCGGACAGCGCTCTGTGATGATAACCGAAGAATAAGAGCGCGACAAACCGGCGCCTTCTCCGGTCCCTGATTCCTCAATTTGGGCCTCGAGGTGGAGGGCACTCAAGCCCATCTGTTTCTTGGCGAAGCGTTGTGTCATCTCTCCTGTTTGTTGTTGACTCCCCCAAACCTTTTTGATAGAATGAGTTGCGCTGGCTGTGCGGCGGACTTCGTTGCGCCCTTCTCTTAAGAGGTCGCTTGAAAACCCGGCCAAAGTGAAGTCTTCTGTGGCGACGACACCCGATTTGACTGCTTGAATGGGGAATTCCCCGGCTCCTCATGAGAGATGTCGAAAGCACGGAGAAACTATGAGGAAGCTTTCTGACGAACTTGTCAAGGAATCCTACAATGGAGTACAGGTGTTGAACTACAAGAACCGGCCGCGCAACATCCGCCAAATCCTCCAGATGACCGCCGAAAGATTCCCGGATAAGCATGTTTTCGAATGCAATTCAGATTCTCGGACTTACGCGGAGTTCTTGCAAGACGTCGACCGGCTGGCCGTTGCGATGCAAAAGACTCTCGGAATCCGGAAAGGTGAGCGAGTGGCGCTCCTGCTGGGTAACGACATCGTTTTCCCTCTCGCTTTTTTTGCCGCTGCGCGCATAGGCGCGGTCTCGGTTCCTATTAATACACGGTTCGTCGCGAATGAGATAGCGTTTGTTCTGAATAATTGCAGCGCGAGCACTGTCATTGTGCATCCCGACTATCTGAAGGACTGCATGCGCGCCAAACGCTCGGCGCCTGCCTTGAAGAACGTGATTGTGGCCGGTGTCGGGAAAACGCAATCGGAATCTCTCGACCTGTCGCTTCTTATGAAGGAGGCTCAAGGCGTACCTGATGAGGTCAACGTGGATGAGGACAATCTGGCGTGTATTTTCTACACCGCGGGCACGATGGGCAAAACCAAAGGCGCGCTGACTAGTCATCGCAATATCGTCTCGAATTCCATCAATGTTCAGGCGGTTACAGGATTTGCGCCCGATGACAGGCAACTGATTTGCGTGCCTTTCTTTCATCCGACCGGTTGTCACGCGCAGATGGTCGCCGGCGTCTATATCGGATGCACGATGGTAATACAGCGCCATTTCAACGCCGACGAAACGCTTACTCTTATCCAAAAGGCCAAGGTTTCCGCGATGGTCGGCGTTCCCACCATCTACTGGCTTTTGCTGGCACAGATGAATTTGAAAGACTATGACTCCAGCTCGCTCAAGAGCATCATTTACGGCGGAGCCCCGGCTTCGCCCGAGCTGATTCGCAGACTCCGTGAAGCATTCCCATCAGCGCGCCTCGGAAACGGTTACGGACTCACCGAATGCTCCTCCCTGGCCACATTCTTGCCAGACGAATACGCTATCGAGAAGTCCGATTCTGTTGGGCCGCCCGTGCCTATCGTCGAGATCAAGATTGTGAGCGACGAGGGGGCAGAACTTGCGCCCGGCAAAATCGGAGAGGTGCTGCTTAAGGGGCCGAATGTGGTCAACGGCTACTGGCAGGATTCAGAAGCCGCCCATGAGGCGTTCACGCGCGGGTGGCTGCGCACCGGCGATCTTGGAAGAATCGACGACGACGGGTTCCTCTATGTAGTCGACCGGAAGAAAGACATAATCATCCGCGGCGGCGAAAATATTTACAGCGTCGAGATCGAGAACGTACTGGAATCGCATCCGGGCGTTTTTGAGGCCGCAGTCATCGGCGAGCCCGACAAGGTTTTCGGCGAGCAGGTAAAGGCATATGTCGTTCAAAATCCGGGTGTTTCGCTTTCCGTTGACGAAATTCTGGATTTCTGCGATGAGAATCTGGCGGACTTCAAGATTCCGAAGTATGTCGAATTTGTCAAAGCCCTCCCGCGAAATGCGGCTGGCAAAGTCGACAAGAGAGCGCTGAGACGCTGAACGGAGGCCATCATGGAAGTTCCCAAGACCGTTCCTCATCTGCTCGAGATACGCGCACAACAAGCGCCGGATAAGACGTTCTTATACTTCAAAGATGAGGAAGTGTCATATTCACGATTGAACGAGATCGCTAATCGCGTTGCAAACGGCCTTATCGCACAGGGAATTCAGAAAAGCGATAAGGTTTGTTTGTTCATGGCCAACTGCGCCGAATACATTTATTCTTTCTTCGGTATCACCAAGGCCGGAGCAGTCGCGACCCCGGTGAATTCTCTTCTGAAGGCGGAAGAGGTCACATATATTGTCAATAATTCAGATGCCCAGACCGTTATAACGCAATCGAGATTTGTCGAAATCATCGACAAAATTCGGAGCCAGTGCCCGAAACTCAAGAACATCATTGTCACAGACACGGACGACACGCTGGCAGACAAGATCAGTTTCAAGAAAATGCTCGATGCCGCTTCGAGGCCGGCGGTCGACATTGTTCCGGAAGATGTGGCTGGAATCATCTACACATCGGGCACAACAGGCCATCCCAAAGGCGTTGAACTCACCCATAGGAACTACCTTGTGGACGCTGAACAAATAGCCTATGCGGCGCAGATGACGCCCGCCGACCGATTCCTTTGCATACTGCCCCTTTTTCATGTGAATGCGCAAGTGGTGACCACACTTTCGCCAATGTATGCCGGCGCGAGCATGATTCTGCTGGAAGGATTCTCGCCCAAGACGTTTCTCCCCGCACTGGCGCATTACAAGGCAACCGCATTCAGCGGTGTTCCGACGGTATATGCCATATTGAACACTCTTCCCGACGCCGAAAAATACGCCCTCAGCAAATTGCGGTTCTGTCTTTGTGGCGCCGCACCCATGCCGGTCGAGGTCTTCAACACATTCGAGAAGAAATACAAAGCGTTTATTCTCGAAGGCTTCGGCCTGAGCGAAGGGACATGCGCCAGCTCAATCAATCCACTCGGAGGGAAGCGCAAAATCGGATCCATCGGCCTGCCCTTGAGAGGCCAGGAGATGAGGATTTTTGACGATAATGACAAGGAGCTTCCGCCCGGCCAGGTGGGCGAGATAGTTGTCCGAGGTGAGAACGTGATGAAGGGCTACTACCGGAACCCGCAAGCCACTGCGGGGGCCCTGAAAAATAGTTGGCTTCATACCGGGGATCTCGGTTATGTGGACGAAGAGGGCTACTTCTATATTGTCGGGCGAAAGAAAGAGATGATCATCCGGGGCGGCGAAAACATCTATCCGAAAGAGGCGGAAGAGGTTCTTTATCGGCACTCTGCCATTCTCGAGGCGGCGGTGGTCGGCATTCCCGACAAAATCTGGGGCGAAGAAGTCATGGCATTCATCGTTTTGAAGGAACAAGCTGCGCTCACGGCCGACGAGGTCATTGCATACTGCAGGCAGCACCTCGCAGATTTCAAATGCCCGCGCAAGGTCGAATTCGTGAAGGCGTTTCCCAAGACCGCCACGGGCAAAATACAAAAAAACAAGATTGTCGAGGGCTATCTCAAAACCAGAGTTTAGCGGCAATGGAGCCCTTATTCGGGGACACGATGCGGCATCGTGTCCCCGAATAAGGGAAACAGGTATCAGTTTCATGGGAGGGATTCCTAATGGATGACAGAACCATAGGCAAAATGTTTTTCAGCAGGGCCGAACGCTATGGCTCCAGGACTCTCTTCAAGGTCAAGCGCGACGGTCAGTACAGGGATATCTCGTGGGCCGACACCTCGCAGGCTGTCAAGGAGTTCGCCTTGTGGCTTCTGGACGCGGGGGTCAACCACGGGGACCGTGTCGCTCTTCTCTCCGAGAACCGGCCCGAATGGGCGACCACGGACCTGGCAATTCTCTCGATCGGCGCCGTTGACGTTCCCATCTATGCCACGAACACTCCGAAACAGGTTGAGTACATCATCAACAACTCGTCGTCTCGCATACTGGTCGTTTCGAACGAAAAACAACTAAAGAAAGCGCTCGAGGTGAGGCCCAATTGCGCTTCGCTCGAGAAGATCGTCATCTTTGACGAGATAGGGCCGACCGACTATCCGATGGTGTGCACGTTCAAAGAAGTACGCGCGAAGGGCTGTCAGTCGGGCAAAGACTCGCTCTTCAAGCAGCGCCTGGACGCGATTAAGCCGGAGGAACTTGCGAGCATCATCTACACTTCGGGAACGACCGGCGACCCCAAGGGCGTGATGCTGACCCATGATAATTTCCTCGCCAATTGCCGCTCCGTAAAGCAGATTCTTCCCATCACGGAGGAGGATACATGCCTTTCGTTCCTGCCATTGAGTCATTCATTCGAGCGGATGGCGGGCTATTATGTGCCCATTTATCAGGGCATCACGATCGCATACGCCGAAAGCATCGACACGGTCCGGGACAATCTCAAGGAGATCAGGCCGACATTCATGGCGAGTGTGCCCCGTATTTACGAGAAGTTCCATGCCGCGGTCCTCGAAAACGTCAAGTCTGGCTCGCCGACTAAACAGAAAATATTCGACTGGAGTTTCCGGGTCGGCCGCGAGATGAGCGGATACAAGGTAGCTAAGAAGAGTCCGCCCGCTGTTCTGAATCTGAAATACAAGTTGGCCGACGCGCTCGTATTCAAGAAAATTAAAGAGAACGTCGGAGGGCGGCTCAGGTATTTCGTCTCAGGCGGCGCGCCTCTTGCACAGGAGATCAATGAGTTCTTCCACGCGCTCGGGGTGACCATCCTTGAGGGGTATGGTCTCACGGAGACCTCGCCCGTCCTGACCACGAACACGGACCAGCATTTCAAGTTCGGCACAGTCGGCAAGCCCGTTCCGGATGTGACAATAAAGATTGCGCCGGATGGAGAAATCCTGGCCAAGGGCCCGAACATCATGGTCGGCTATTTCAACAAGCCCGAGGATACAACCGAAGCAATCGATAAGGAAGGCTTCTTCCACACGGGCGACATCGGTGTGCTGGACGAAAACGGCTTTCTCAAGATTACCGACCGGAAGAAAGACATCATAGTGACCGCGGGCGGCAAGAACATTGCTCCGCAGAATATTGAAAATCTGTTAAAGACCGACCCGCTCGTCGCCAATGTAATGGTCCACGGCGACAAGAGGAAGTTCATTTCGGCGCTTATCGTGCCCGAGTTTGAGAAACTCAAGCAGTTCGCTGCCGAAAAGGGAATAAAGTACGGCTCGATGTCCGAGTTGGTGAAGGACGAAAGAGTCGTTAAGCTCATCGGCGAGTGTGTCGCGGCTGCCAACAGAGAACTCGCATCCTACGAAAGCATCAAGAAATTTGCCGTAATGGACAAGGACTTCACGCTGGAAAGCGGCGAGCTCACTCCCACTCTGAAAGTGAAGCGAAAAGTAGTGACGGCAAAGTACAAGGACACCCTGGACTCGTTCTACAAAGAATAGCGGCCAGCCAAAGGCAGGAGAGATGACATTGAGAGAATCGGTTCTTCAAGAGTTTTCGCGCATAGCCGTGAAGCCGTACGATTATGCCCGTGAATGGAAACGGAAAACGGGCGGTCGCGTATTCGGATACTTCTGCACGTATTTCCCCGAGGAACTACTGCACGCGGCAGGTATGCTGCCAATGCGGATACTGGGATACAAAGAAAACGTTTCCCTCGCAGATTCGCACATACAGGCGTTTATCTGCTCGCTGGTGCGAACAAGCCTCGATGCAGCCCTCAAGAACAAATTCGATTTTCTCGACGGAGTCGTTTTCCCGCATTCGTGCGACTCGATTCAAAACCTCGCCGACATTTGGCGACACAGTTTCCCAAAGCAATTCGCGGAGGTCGTCGTGTTGCCGGTGTGGGTGGATATCCCCGAGGCCGAGGATTATCTTGCTAACGAGATACTGAGGTTCAAGCAGAAATTCGAGACCCATATGGGAAGGCAGATAGACGAATCGGACCTTGAGAAATCGATACGGATTTACAATGAGAACCGAGAGGCGCTGATAGATTTGTATGCGCTCAGACGAGATAATCCGGGCGCCATCACGGGCCAGCAGGTTCTCGAAGTGGTCCGCGCCTCTATGTCGATGCGCAAGGAAGAACACACCGACCTTTTAAGGAAACTTCTGGACGAACTCAGGCGGGCGCCGAAGAAGAGTAATGCGGTCGCGCGCATCGTTCTCTATGGCAACGCATGCGAACATCCCGCTTTGATCAATCTATTCGACGAAATGAACGCCGTTGTCGTCGACGACGACCTCTGTACCGGTTCCCGATATTTCATCAACGCGGAATCCGTTGCCGGCGACCCGATTCGCGGGCTTGCGAGGAGATATCTGCATCGTGTGCCGTGTCCGTCGAAGCACAGCACCGACTTCGACAGGAGACGGTATCTGGTTGACATGGTCAGGCGGAGCAACGCCGATGGTGTCGTGATGTTGATACTCAAGTTTTGCGACCCGCATGCGTTCGATTATCCCGATCTCGCGAAGAGGCTTTCGGAGTCGAATATTCCGCACCTTTTGGTTGAGACCGAGATACAGCCGACCTCGATCGAACAGGTGCGCACAAGATTACAGGCCTTCGTGGAAATGCTGAAGGAGAAGAAAAATGGCTGACAGGCGTTCTCCCAAAATACAAGCGGGCGGCCGCATGAAGGAAATGATGTCGGCATACTATCTCGAGGCGAAAAATGCCGCAGACAATAACCGAAAGGTCGCGTGGATTACGAGCGGCGGCCCGGTCGAACTCCTGATCGCAGCCGACGTCATTCCGGTTTACCCTGAGAACCATGGCGCAATGTGCGGGGTCACGCGCATGGGTGTCGAGTTGTGTGAGGTCGCAGAAAATATGGGTTACTCGCGCGATCTCTGTTCGTATGCGCGCACCGATATCGGGTCGGCGGTCACCGGCAAAAGTCCCATCATGGGGCTTCCGAGGCCTGACTTCCTTCTCTGCTGCAACAACATTTGCGGAACGGTAACTAAGTGGTATGAAGTGCTCTCACGGCTGTTTAACGTGCCGCTGGTCTACATAGACACTCCGTTCATCCATGAGGAGTTGACCGAGAACAGCGTGCAATATGTCAAGGAGCAACTCGGGCGCGCAATCAGTCAGATCGAATCGGTTATAGGAAAGCGGTTCGACATGGACCGTTTCACGGAAGTTGTAGTCCGCTCCGGTCAGGCTGCGCGCTTATGGGGTGAGACGCTCGCGACGTGCAAGAATATCCCCTCACCGATGAGCGCATTTGACGGCTTCATCCTGATGGGACCGATCGTCACGCTTCGCGGAACGCAGGAAGTAATAGACTACTATGAAGCGCTCAGGGCCGAACTGGAAGACAGAGTGGCGAACGGCGTGGCGGCGGTTCCGGGCGAGAGGCACCGTCTGCTTTGGGATAATCTCCCTATCTGGTTCAAGATGCGCGACCTGTCCGAGAAGTTTCTCGACCTGCAAGCTTGCATCGTAGCCTCGACCTATCTGAACGCATGGGCGCGATACGAACTTGATGCCACCGATCCCATAGACGGAATTGCGAGGGCATATGCTTCAGCATTCGTGAATGAAAGCATCCAGCACCGCGCGCAATTGATGCGGAAGATCGTTGAAGAGTATTCGGTTGACGGAGTCATATTCCATTCAAATCGGAGCTGCAGGCCCTACTCGCTCGGACAATACGACATCAAGGAAATGCTGACCGAGTGGACGGGGGCGCCCGGTATCCTTATCGAAGCAGATATGAACGATGAACGCACGTATTCTGAAGGACCGGTGTTCACCCGACTGGAGGCGTTTATCGAGACCCTGAAGCCGCGACGCGCGGTGAGCGTATAAAGTCAAAGACCTTCCCTATGATACGACCTCCCAGAATCCGTGCTGCGGGCCGGGCGAAAGAAATGATGGCCGCGTATTATCTCGAGGCAAAGAATGCGGCCGATAACGGTCAAAAAGTCGCTTGGATCAACGGCGGCGGATTGGTCGAACTTGCGATCGCGATGGACGTCATCCCGGTGTATCCGGAAAATCATGCGGCGATGTGCGGCGCAGCCAAAATGGGAGTCGAGCTTTGCGAAATCGCCGAAGGACTTGGTTACTCGCGCGATATCTGCTCGTACGCCAGGTGCGATATCGGTTCCGCTGTCACCGGCAAGAGTCCGATTATGGGACTGCCCAAGCCGGACTTTCTGCTGTGCTGCAACAACACATGCGGCATGGTCACCAAATGGTATGAAGCGCTGGCGCGACTCTTCAATGTTCCCCTCGTGTTCATAGACACTCCGTTTATCCATGACGAGATAACTGCAAATGCCGTTGACTACGTGAAAAGCCAGATCAAACGCGCAATCACACAGATTGAATCCATCGTCGGGAAAAGATTCGACATCGAGCGTCTGTCCGACGTGGTGGCAGTTTCCGGAGAGTCCGCACGAGCGTGGGGCGACGTGCTGAAAACCTGCAGGCATATCCCGTGCCCCATGAGCGCATTCGAAGGATTCTTCTTGATGGCGCCGATTGTGACGCTTCGCGGTAAGAGGGAAGTGGTGGACTTCTATGAGGAGCTCAAACGCGAACTTGACGAGCGGGTGGCGAATGGAATCGCAGCGGTCCCAGGCGAGAAATACCGCCTTTTGTGGGATAACTTGCCCATCTGGTTCAAGCTTCGCAATCTTTCTGAAAAACTGCTCTCGCAAAAAGCATGCATTGCCGCCTCTACGTATTTGAGCGGATGGGTTTCGTATGATCTCGATCCGAAGGACCCTATCGACGCCATCGCCCGTTCGTATTCGAGCGCGTTCATAAACCAGAGCCTTCCCTATCGCGCGCGGATGCTGCGCGACCTCGTCGAGGAATATACGATCGACGGTATCATATTCCATTCGAACCGAAGCTGCAGGCCATATTCACTCGGCCAGTACGACATGAAAGAGATGCTGACCGAATGGAGCGGCGTGCCGGGCGTTCTCATCGAGGCCGACATGAACGATGAGCGCGCATACTCGGATGGGCCTATTCTTACTCGCATAGAAGCGTTCATCGAGACGCTGAAGCCGAAACGTAGCGTTAATGTCTGAAACACAGTGGAGCTTATTCGGGGACATCATGCCGAACCCTTAATTCTGGGACACGATGCCGCATCGTGTCCCCGAATTAAGGATTGTTTCTTCCGCAGGTAATCCCGCTGCAGCCGGGGGTCGACTGCTCAGAGTGACGTGAGGGAGTTATCAATGAGTTTTGATCTAACCGAAGAACAGGAAAGTTTGCGCCGTACCGTCGAGAAGTTCGCCGAGAAAGAGCTTGCGCCTATCGCCGCGGAAGCCGAGGAAAAAGGCGAGTTCCACCGCGAAATCTTTGAAAAACTCGCCGACATCGGTCTCCTCGGAATACCATGTCCGGAGGAATATGGCGGGGCTGGTCTCGGCTATTCCACATACATTGTCGTCATCGAAGAGATAGCAAAACATTGCCTTGCGACGGCGGTCGGACTCGCCGTTCAGGGGTTGCCTCAGATAATGATCAATCTGTTCGGATCCGAGGAACAAAAGAAAGGCTATCTCGCCCCCTTGGCGGCAGGCAAAAAGCTTGGAGCGTTTGCGCTCACTGAGCCCGGCGCCGGCTCGGATGCCGCCTCTCTCAAAAGCTCGGCCACGCTGGACAGTGACGACTACGTTCTCAATGGGACAAAAGTCTTCATCACTCACGGTGGCGTGGCTGACATCTATCTTGTTATGGCGAAAACCGAACCCGCCAAAGGCGCTCGTGGTATAAGCTCATTCATTGTGGAGGATGGGACACCCGGTTTTTCGTTCGGCAAGACCGAAAAGAAGATGGGTATGCGCGCATCGCCGACTCGCGAGGTAATATTGGAAGACTGTCGTGTCCCGAGGAGGAACCTCGTTGGCAAGGAAGGCGATGGCTTCAAAATAGCTATGATGGCGCTTGATTCGGGCCGCATCACCATCGGAGCTGCCGCTGTCGGCGTGGCGCAGGCCGCGCTCGACGAATCCATGAAGTATGCGAAGCAGCGCGAGCAGTTTGGACAGCCAATTGCGAACTTCCAGGCGATACAGTTTATGTTGGCCGATATGGCGACTTCAATTCGGGCCGCGCGCAACATGGTCAAAGAGGCGGCATATCTCAAAGACGAAGGGAAACCGTTCTCGCACGTCGCGGCGATGGCGAAACTCTTTGCGACGGACACCGCCATGAAGGTGACCACCGATGCGGTTCAGATTTTCGGCGGTTACGGTTACATGCAGGATTACCCCGTCGAACGACTCATGCGCGCGGCAAAGGTGACGCAGATTGTCGAGGGCACAAACCAGATTCAGCGCATGGTGATTGCGCGTCATCTGCTGAAATGAAGACGGGCATATGCATAATCAAATCGAAAAAGCGGCTGAGAAAATAGCGCGATCGCGAAAGGCGGTTGCGCTGACAGGCGCTGGAATCTCGGTTGACAGCGGCATCCCCGCCTTCAGGGGGGCGCAGGGTCTGTGGGACAAGTACGACCCGATGGAATACGCCACGATCGATGCTTTTGTCTCCAACCCGCTCAAAATCTGGACGATGCTGCGCGAACTAAGCGAGGTCATCGGGGACGCAAAACCGAATGCGGGGCATACCGGACTCGCCGAACTCGAGGCCCTCGGGAAGTTGAGCAGCATCGTGACCCAAAATGTCGACGGGTTGCATCAGGCCGCGGGGAGCTCGAGCGTGATCGAGTTTCACGGCAACGGGCGCAGACTTGTGTGTCTTTCCTGCAAGCGCCGGTTTGAGCGCGAGCAAATTCCGACGGACTCGTTTCCTCCAATGTGCGTATGCTTCAACGTCCTGAAGCCCGACGTCGTGTTTTTCGGCGAAATGATACCGATGCACGCGCTTATGGCCGCCCATTCGGAGGTCGAGGAGTGCGATCTCATGATCGTGGTCGGCACTTCGGCTCAAGTGGAGCCCGCAGCCAGCCTGCCTTACTCCGCAAAGGGAAGGGGAGCAACCATCATCGAGATTAATCCTGAGCCTACCCCGCTTACGCATAGCATATCGGACATTGCAATCCACGAAAGCGCCACCAAGGCGCTTCCGGCCATAGCCGCGGCTGTCAAAGGATTGTTGCGGGAATGAGAAGAGGCCATGGAAGAAACCGCGCTTAATTCAGTCGCCGATTTCAGAGCAGCGGAGGGAAGAGGCTGTGTCTACAGGCGCGAAATTGACAACTCTGATGGAGCTATGAGAGGGAAACTCATTTGGACAATAGGCCGCTGAAATCAGGAACTTCTTCTTGAATGTGAAGACTGGGGAGGACTCAATGGACACGATCGAAGCGATCAAGACGCGTCGCAGCATACGACAGTACAAGGATACCCCCGTTACCGACGAACAGTTGAGGACAGTGCTGGAAGCCATTCAGTGGGCGCCCTCATGGGCGAATACGCAATGCTGGGAGATCATCGTGGTGAGAGACTCTGCGGTAAAAGAACAACTTGCGGGAACGCTATCTCCCGGTAATCCTTCGACCGAAGCCATTAAGAAAGCGCCTATAGTCATAGTAGGATGCGCCCGAAAAGGCAAATCCGGCTATTACAAAGGGCAGGCTATTACCAGCAAGGGCGACTGGCTCATGTACGATATGGGATTGGCCATGGAGAATCTGAGCCTTGCAGCCCATGCGATAGGTCTGGCGACTGTTCAGATAGGCGCGTTCATTCCGGAAAACGCCGAAAAGGTGCTTGGCGTGCCCGAAGACGCAACTGTAGTGGCAATGACGCCGCTCGGTGTCCCGGCGTCAGACAGCCGCGCTCCGAAGAGACGCGCAATCGAAGAATTCGTTCACTACGACAAATTCTAGCATCGCGGCCTGGTAGTGGAATTTCTGTTACGGTTTCCAATGAGTCACGGCGAAAATCGGGGACACGATGCGGCATCACGCCCCCGATTTTCCACGCGGCCTCGATACTTCCGCACGGGGGGCATGCGCTACATCTGCAAGCCCTGAGATCACGTGTTAACTGAGGCATGACCATGAAGAGGCTAAACCCTGAAAAAACCGCAGCGTTTCGAT
>CAYVDS010000021.1:0-17203 GCA_964450145.1 uncultured bacterium | reverse complement strand
CCCGGTCGGCTGTCTCCTCACCCACGGGTTCACCGGTTCACCTTTCGAGATGCGTGAACTGGGCGAATACCTGGCAGGGAAGGGTTTCTCCGTTCTGTGCAAGCCGTTGCCCGGTCACGGAACGACCGTCACGGATATGCTGCCGACCAACTGGTACGACTGGTATCGCGCCTGCGTCGCGAACCTCATGGAACTCAGTTCAAGATGCGAGAAGGTTTTTCTTTGCGGCATGTCGATGGGTGGGACGCTTAGCCTGCATTTGGCCGCTCACTATGCGAGCCAGTGCAAGGTTGCGGGTGTGGCCGCGTATGCCGCCGCGATTTATCTTAAGAATCCTCTGCTTCCGCTGCTTCCAATTTTGAAGAAATTCGTAACATTCAAGCCGCCATCCGAGAGCGACGTCGCCGACCCCGCAGCGCGGGCGCGGCAGGAAAGTTACGGAAGCGTGCCGCTCAATTGCGTCTCCTCACTTCTTGAACTGGGGAACCACGTGAGGAACGACCTTCAAGATGTGACCGTGCCGGTCTTGCTGATCCAAAGCAAGAACGACAACACTGTCCCACCCCCGAATGCTCTCCTCATACATCGGCTGCTCGGCAGCACTGACAAAACGCTTATCGAGGTCGATAAGTCCTACCATGTCGTCACCGTGGATTACGATAAGGAACTCGTCAAGGAAAAGACTTACGAGTTCATAAGGCGCATCGAAAAACTCCCATGAATGCGTCGGTGGAAAACCGCCTCGCTGGTCTCGGAATCTGCCGCATCGAGACGGTCAATCCATATTCGGATGTCAGGACAAACTGCTATTTCATCGATGGCGCCGTCCCTACGCTCATAGATACCGCGCTCGCAACAGAGGAGGCGTATGGTACAATCTGCCGCGAGCTTTCGCAAAGAAATCGCGGCATCCGCGACATCAAACGCATCATACTCACTCATGGACACGCTGACCACCGGGCGCTGGCGCCGAGAATAGTGCGGGAATCGGGAGCGGCCGTATTCTGTCATCGCTCTGAGGCAGGGAAAGTGGTTCACACGTCGCCCGAACTGAGAGCTCTTCGACACGAGCGTTCGGAGAGGTTCTTTCAATCCGTAGGGGTTCCGCGAGAATTGCTGCCCCCTCTTGTAGATGGTCCTAAGAGTCCGTATATCAAACCCCGACTCGATCGCGTTTCCTTTGTCGACGAGGGTGACGAATTCGCGTTTGATGCGTTCTCGTTTCGGGTGCTGCACACCCCCGGACACTCCTGCGGCTCAATTTGTCTCTACGACGGCGATAACAACGTGCTTGTCACCGGTGATACATTGCTCCCGGACCCGCGCATAACGGCTCTACTCGAATTTGATATCCTCGACGACAATCCGGCATACCATGGCCTTAAGCTCCACATGGGCGCCCTCGAAAGGCTCATGTCTTTTGGTACACCGCTCTCGTTGCCCGGCCATGGCGAGCCCTTCGACGGGCATCAGGCAATAGCAAATGAAGTATTTGAGCGACATCAGAAGCGGCAGCGGCACATTCTGCGCGCGTTGCGGAACGGGAGGCGGACCCCTTACCAAATATGTCGCTCCGTTTTTCCGTTTCTTCCCCCCGATGACCTTTACCTGGCGCTCAGCGAGATAATTGGAAACATGGACGTTATGGAAGAAGAGGGAAGGCTCATCAAACGGTCGGAAGAAGACATTTTATGGTACGAAAAGGCGTGATCCCATATTATACGAAAAGGCGGGTCGATATCCTTTCGCTAAAAGTCTATCTGACCAATGTTGTTCATGGCCTGTCCATATGGGGACACATCCGAGCTGCCAGCGCTGGTCTGTTCCATGGCCCCTGCGTATTTTTCGGGATTCCCGACGAGCTTTCCGTACCCGGGCCTGACCTCCTAAGCGCCGTTTGCGAAGGAGGGGTAACTCCGCAAGTCCTTCAAATATTGAGTCTTACGACCCGTTTGCGATAATCAAAGCGTTAATACCTCTTTCTTTCTCTGCTCATCCGCATTGTGTCCGCCGTGTCTGGCCGACTTTTCGCGGCAAGCCCATGCGTCGCCTGTGTGGCACGAATCCTGCTTTCCTCCATTCGTCAAGAACAAAAACTGTTTGTCGCATACGCGGCGCGGGCCGAGAAAGTGACACATGTCCAGAGAAAAACCGTTCCTGGCGAACATCATGGATGAGCGGATCGCATACCGCCTGGTCCTCTCGTTTGCGTTGATGAGCATAGTGCCCATGCTCATTACCACGTACATACTCGTCGTCATGTGGCTGCCCGACCTTGCGCTGTGGGCGCGCATAAGCGTGTTGTTCCTGCTCGGTTTGTCCGTCGCGATCTTGGGTTTTCTTCTCTCTCGCACGATTGTTTATACCGTTTTGAGGACGTCGCAGGCGGCCAAGGAAATTGCGGACGGCGATCTCACGAAGCGGATAGAAATTCGTAATAAGCGTTCTGAACTGAGTCTGCTCGCACAATCCTTCAATGAAATTACTACCCGGCTCCAGCAAAAGATCAATGAGCTCGAGACCTCAGAGAAGAAATACCGGCATTTGGTTGAAAACGTTCCCGACCTGCTCTACTACCTCGACCCCGCGGGGAATATCACTTCCGTGAACGAAGAGGTTACAGAGTTGCTCGGCTATTCCAAAGAAGACCTGCTGAATCTGCCGTTCTCGCAGATAGTGCACGCAGACGACTACAAACAGAACGAACGCGTGCTGAGGGAGCGGAGACAAGACGAGACCCGCTTGACGAAAGGGCTCCGGATCAGGTTGAGGACTCTCGATGGTATTTTTCGCACGTTCGAGATCAACTCGAGAGGCGTTTATGATGCCGAAGGAGACTTTCTTGGCACTGAGGGACTTGCGCGCGACATCAGCGCTCAGATAGCGCTCGAGGTCGAGCGCGAAGAGTTCCTGTATATGCTCACGCACGACATCAAGAACCCCGTTTCCGCGATTCTCTTTATCGTGTATATGCTGAGAGACGGGACCTTGCCGCCGAGTAAGTACTCCGATTCTTATGACAAGATCGAAAGGGCCTGCAACGGCGTGGTGCGTCTCGTGGAAGATTTCCTCGAATTCAAGAAACTGGAAAGCGGCAATGTGCATCTGGAGAAAAGGAAAGTAAACCTGTGCCAGATGATCGAGGACATCGCCCGAACCTATAGCTCTGAGGCTGAGGCCAACGGAAAGAAGATTACGACGAACCTGGAACAATGCGAAGACCCGGTACTGGGGAAAAGGGCGGTCGTGGAAGTCGACGAGAGCTACTTCTCCACGGTGCTGGAGAATCTGTTGACCAACGCCATCAAATTTGCCCGCACACGGATCGAAATCGGTCTGCGCGATAAGGAAAAGGATTTCATCCTTTATGTGCGAGACGACGGGCCAGGAGTATCAGAAAAAGAAAAAGAGGACATCTTCAGGATATTCCACACGTGTTCTGGCGCCCGAATGGTCAAAGGCATCGGCATCGGCCTGGCGTCCGCCCAGAAAATTGTTCGCGCGCACGGCGGAAGCCTCTGGGTTGAGTCCGAACCACGGAATGGATGTTCATTCATGGTGAGCATTCCGCGGCCTGTTGGCCCCAAAGAAACCATTTCTGCTGCCAAGCCGCTTTCCGACTCTAATTTGTCGGAATCTCTCGGAACCGCGTAGCGTCTCGTCTTCTTGTCGCCTTTCTTCTTGCCCCTCATTCCCTCGCCGCATGCGGCACGAGCGATACAAAAGCGCTTGCCTTGGGCCTCCATCCTGTCGGAATCAGAAAACGGAATCAGAAAACATGTCATTCTGAGCGCAGCGAAGAATCTCATCTGTATGCCTTGTTTGGCCTTCGTCATGAGATGCTTCGTTTCACCCAGCATGACAACTGAGGCGCTGCTGTTTGGTTCTGAGATAGATGGCGCTTTTTGTTTTCGCACATCCTGCGGTCCCTCCGCGCGTTGATGTCTTGCAGCGCTTTTGACAGAGCATCCTATCAATGATAAACTTAAATGTTTACGAAATGTTCAATCGCTCCACCCATAGCGTCTTGCTTTGAGATATCTTTGATGGACCGTTTCATACGTTTTCGCGGCGTCCGCGTTCATAATCTTAAGAACGTCGACCTCGACATAAGGCGGAACAAACTGACCGTGATTACCGGCGTCAGCGGCTCGGGTAAGTCCAGCCTTGCTTTCGATACAATATACGCCGAAGGGCAGCGCCGCTATGTCGAGTCCCTCTCCGCATATGCCCGCCAGTTCCTTGAAAAAATGGACAAACCCGACCTTGATAGCGCCGAGGGAATACCGCCGGCGATAGCCATAGAGCAGAAGCCGCCATCGAAAAGCTCGCGTTCGACGGTTGGCACGTCGACCGAAATATACGATTATCTGCGCCTTTTGTTTGCGCGCATGGGCCAGATACATTGCCGCAAATGCGGCAGGCCAGTGGCGCCACACACAGTGCAGGATATATGTGAGCAGTTAGACCGGTTTGCGGGCAGACGCGCCCTCATCATCGCGCCAATGGGATTAGTGGATGGTTCGTTAATCGAAAAAATGGCGGAGAAGCGAAAAAGCGGCTTCGCAAGAGTGATGTTGGACGATCGCGTGATGACGCTCGACGATGCGCTGGCCAGCCCGCCGACCGCCCACGCGAAGTGGGCATTGGTTGTGGACAGACTTGCCATTGATCCGAGCGACCGTGCGCGTCTTGCGGACTCGCTTGAACTGGCTTACAGTGAAGCAGGCGGCAAGCTAGAGGTCCGAATGGTGGACGGGCCGGTTCTAAATTTCACCAGCCGCCGCGTCTGCGCTGATTGCGGCATAGAATACGATGACCCATTCCCTCAATTGTTCTCGTTTAACAGTCCCCTCGGCGCCTGTCCGCAGTGCAACGGTTTCGGCAATATAATCGAAATCGATATGGACCTCGTCGTGCCCGACAAGACGAAGACCCTCAATGAAGGGGCCGTCAAACCGTGGACTTTTCCGAACTATGATTGGCCGATGGCCGAGTTAAGACAAATCGCGCCGCGCGAGAAACTGCCGCTTGATGTGGCGTTCAAAGACCTGTCAGACAAGCACCTGCGCCTGCTCATGGAAGGAAAAGGCTATTTCCCTGGCATCCGCCATTTTTTCGAGATGCTGGAAAAGAAGAAATACAAGATGCACGTGCGCGTCTTATTGAGCAGGTTCCGCGGTTACGTCACGTGCCCAAAGTGCGGAGGCGCGCTCCTCAGGCCCGAGGCGCTTTCAGTTAGAATTCAAGGTCTTGCGATAGCCGACATCTGTCAAAAACGCGTGATGCGCGCGCTTGACTTTTTCGAGAGCCTCCATCTCACAAGGCAGCAATCTGAAATCGGCGGATTACTCCTGACGGAAATCAAGCGCCGGCTTCGCTACCTTGTCGACGTCGGGCTCGACTACCTGACGCTTGACCGGCTCACGCGGACGCTCTCAGGAGGTGAGGCGCAGAGAATCAATCTGGCGTCGTGCCTCGGCTCGGGACTTGTTGACACGCTCTATATTCTCGACGAGCCCAGCATCGGGATGCATCCGCGCGACAACGCCCGCCTGATAGATATCTTGCAGAAGCTGCGCGACGCGGGCAATTCGGTGGTCGTCGTCGAGCACGACGCGGATATGATCCGGGCGGCAGATGAAATTGTGGACTTGGGGCCGGGCGCCGGCGAAAACGGGGGGAGATTGGTATTTCAGGGCGCCTTCGACAGGCTCAAGCGTTCTCAAAAGTCATTGACCGGCCAGTACCTGAGTGGTCGCCGAAAAGTCGGATATGTGCGCATGAAACGCCGTGTCCCCCGGCGGTTTATCCGGATTCTCGGTGCTCGCGAACACAACCTGAAAAACATCGACGTTGATATTCCGCTCTCCGTCTTTGCGTGTGTCACGGGGGTTTCGGGTTCCGGCAAGAGCACTCTCCTCGAAGATGTTCTCTATCGCGCGCTCTGCCGCGAGTTTGGCATTGCGACCGGAAGACCCGGCGAACATGATGCTGTCCTTGGCGCCGAACATATCGACAGCGTAAGCATTGTCGATCAGTCGCCTATCGGGCGCACTCCGCGCTCAAACCCCGTCACGTATATGCACGTATTTGCCGACATACGCAGCCTGTTCGCCTCTGCGGTCTCGGCGCAACTCCGTCAACTCACGCCGAGCGACTTCTCGTTCAATGTGCCGGGAGGACGCTGCGAGAAATGCAAAGGAGAAGGAGCGATCAAAGTCGAAATGCAGTTTTTCGCCGACGTTTTCATCACCTGCGATGCTTGCGAGGGCAAGAGATATAAGCCGTCAATTCTCGAGGTTCGGTACAAGGACAAGACCATCTACGATGTGCTGAAGATGACCGTCACCGAGGCTATTGGCTTCTTCGATTCAGTTCCTTCGGTTAAAAGGAGACTCGGAATTCTGGCGGACGCAGGCTTAGGCTATGTCAGGCTGGGCCAACCCGCAAACATCCTCTCGGGCGGAGAGTCACAGCGGCTCAAGATCGCTTCTCATATTGCCGAGGGCCGATCCGCACGCACACTCTTTATATTTGATGAACCGACGACCGGACTTCACTTCCACGACATCGCCAGGCTGGTCGACTGCTTCGACACCCTCGTCGAGATGGGAAACTCCGTGGTGGTGATAGAACACAATATGGAGCTTATCAAGTGCGCCGACTATATAATTGACCTCGGCCCCGAGGGTGGTGATGAGGGCGGGAAGATCGTAGCACATGGCGCGCCCGAACAGGTCATGCTATGCAAGAAATCTCATAGCGGCAGATTCCTCAGACGATATTTGCGAAACGGTCAGGCCGGCTCCTGATTAAGGGGAAAGACGAAAGGAGCAAGGGGAAAGGGCGTCACGTAAGGCATGGCGCGCTTCTGATAGCACATATCTCACCCGAGAAAGAAGGTTTGGATCACGAATGATGCGAATCACACAAATGTACAGCTTTTCTTCTTATCATTCCCGCGAAGGCGGGAATCCATTCTTTCTCTGGCAACACCTGATCTGCTAATGGACTCCTGCGTTCTCGGGAATGACATGGCGCTCATAGCTCTTCCGGGATTTAACCGCAAACTGTAGACTGTAAACCGTAAACCCTTTCTTCGGGTAATTTGGAGAAATATGTCTCGCAAGATCCTCTTAACCGGGCCGCCCGGCTGCGGGAAGACGACACTTATCAGGAAAATCGCGCAGTCGCTCGGTCAAGGCGCAAACGGGTTTTACACCGAGGAGCGAGTCGAGTCGGGCAGGCGTATAGGCTTCGACATCGTCACGCTTGATGGACGACGTGCGCCGCTGTCCCACGTGAAATCACGGACAAGGTATCGTGTGGGCAAGTATGGTGTAAATATTGAAGCAATCGATTCGGTTGCTGTCCCATCCATCGAAAACGCAATTGCGCAAGGCAGGACGGTGATCGTTGACGAAATCGGGAAAATGGAGTTATTCTCGGAAAGGTTCAAATCGGCTGTGCAAAGGGCCATCTCTGCGCCGAATCCCCTCATTGCGGTGATTATGCTGAAGAGTAATCCGTTCGCGGACTCGATAAAGTCGGTTCCCGGCGTGAGAATCATCAATATTTCACCCGCGAATCGAGATTTGCTGCTCCGCGATATTCTTGAAGCTCTTGGAATCACTTGACTCCTATCCCTGTCAGCGCTGGCTTTGCCTGTGGAGCTTTGTTTCTCCTATTCGTGCAATTCGCTGGAATTCGTGATATTCATGATTCAACTCTTCTTTTTGCTGCACTGGAATTTCGGAATCGCTTGATTTATAATTGATTCAGGTGGTTTGAATGCACAATATACTTCCGCAAACCAAGCGGTACTATCAATTCAGCGAATACCTCAAAGAGCGTTTCGGCTGCAAGGTGTATAAGGTCACCATTGACGCTGGCTTTACGTGCCCGAACCGCGACGGGAAATTGGGATGGGGCGGCTGCACCTATTGCAACAACATGGGCTTCAGCGCCAACTCACGCCGTTCTCTCATCCCGATCCGCGAGCAAATCGAACAGGGTATGGTCTTCATGCGGAAGCGGTACAAGGCCGAGAAGTTCATCGCCTATTTTCAGGCTTATACGAACACGTACGCGCCTATCGAGACATTGAAAACCAACTACGACGCCGCGCTCGAGTTCGACGACGTTGTCGCGCTTTCTATCGGCACACGTCCTGATTGCGCGCCTGAGCCGGTGCTCGACCTGATTGAAAGCTACCAAACGACTCGCGACGTGTGGGTCGAATACGGACTGCAGTCAATTCACGATAAGACGCTACAAGTTGTGAATCGCGGCCACGATTATTCCACGTTTCTCGATGCGCTCGAACGAACAAAACGGCGGGGACTGAAGGTATGCGTGCATGTGATACTGGGCCTTCCCGGCGAGTCACATGCCGATATGATGGCGACGGCGCAGGCCGTCGGCCAGATGGACATTGAGAGCCTGAAGATTCATTTGATGCATGTGCTCAAAGACACTCCGATCGAGAAGGAATTGAATGAAGGACGTTTTAAGACGCTCGAATTTGACGAATATGTCAATCTTGTTTGCGATTTTCTCGAGTATATCCCCCAAAGAATCTCGATCCAGCGGCTTACCGCCGATGGCCCGCGCTCGATTCTTCTGGCGCCCAAGTGGGCTACCCAGAAGCGCAAAATACTGGCCGCCATCGACGCCGAATTGGAACACCGCAGCTCACAGCAAGGCTTCCGCCTTGTTTAGGCGAAAGGACGACTGAAGACGAAAGGAGCAAGACGAAAGACGAAAGGGAACAAAAGCCGCAAATCATGAACTAGTAGATCATTCCTAAATAATGTTGCAATCGCAAGTTCGCATTGTCCATATCCATCTGCAACTGAGCGGATCAGAACGTCATTCTGAGCGAAGCGAAGAATCTCAGTCAAACCCTGAAGGTGCGAATCTATTCGCGCGCTCTTTCCGGCCTGCTTTCGGCGCGCCTGTGCGAATGAATTCGCACCCACACGATTGGCGTAGATTCAAAGTCCCGCCGACTTCTTCAGCGCCTCCGGCTTTATGTCAAGTTTCTTATTGAGGTATTCGTCGGGTAAATCGGAAGAGAAGTACGTGAACTGTTTCTCTGGTCTAAAACGGTAGTCAATTATCGCGGTCCCGTCTTGGAATACCTGCTGAAAGATATCATCGTCATAATCTTTATTGAGTTCAACTTTCAAGAATTCTAAAATGGATCTGATTTTGATTATCCCATCTATCTGGATAATATCTGTCATCTTGGCGGGATAATGAATGCCTTGGTTCGAAGTCCAATCGATGTTGGTATATCGAACATTGGGGCCTTCGCTGCTGGGAGGCGAGGTGAAGGTGTAGCTCTTGACAAAGTATCCTTCTTCTCCAAACACTTCCATCGTGCAGTCATAGTTTGTCTTGGAAGCCGCAAGGGTGTATATTCTCTCACTGCCTGCATTGGCAACCAAGACCGTCGACTTCCAAATACCCCTTTCATCTAACACTCGTGTAAATCTTCTAAGAGCCCGGATGGGGGGATCAAACTCCATGAGAAAAGGCACAGTGCCTTCCCTGATTTCCGCCCATTTTGCACTATCGCCAAAGGAGCTCCTTATGTGAACGGTCCTGTTCTGGTACACATACGACGAATCCTCGGCCATCGGAGCGCCTTCATGCATGCGCACAAGAGTAGAATATAAGTTGTCTCCCTCAAATACGCATTCCACTTCGGAATCTATGATTGTATATTTTGATGAATCGAGATGCGCCTGCCACTCTTTTTTTCGTTTGTCTACTTCCTCCTGTATCGCGACTTCCTCCCACCCTTCTCTTCTCAAGGCATTTGTGTGAGTTCTCACATTATTCTCATATACTCGCCGGCTCATCCTCTGAGCCATCTCAATGTGTGACTTATATACAATCCTGCCGCCTTGGATCCTCTCGATCGAAGCGCGAACGCCCGAAAGAATCTTTGCCAACTCTTCGGGATTCAGTTGTTTTTCTTTAGCCCCAGCAGGGGCGACCACAGTCGGCATGGAGATGTTCTGCGAAATTTCTGAAGTGTTGGAACCGCTTCCTGCATGAAGGTCTTTGTTCTTGCTTGTTCTCGGCGCCTTTGCCTGTCCAACCGGCTTCTTGGCGGGCGGAGTTGGAGAGTTGGCCTTAGGGCGTGGGAACAAGGCAAGCATCAAGAGTATGAAGGCGACAAAAAGAACACCCAGAACGGTTGCCCGCGCATTTCCTTTGGGAAGCTCCATACACGCTCCTTGCAAGGTTTTCAAATGTGGTAGGTCACAGGGTAATTCCATTCCGCCCGGAGCTTATCCGGGGACATGTTTCCACCGCCGAAAATTGGGGGCACGATGCGGCATCGTGTCCCCAATTTTCAGCAATCGCCCGATCCTTTGTAGGTGCGAATTTATTCGCACGCCTTTCCGGCCTGTTTTCGGTGCGCCTGTGCGAATGAAATCGCAACCACACGGCGGCACGGATTCAAAATGCTGCCCGCCTTCTTCACGGTTTCCGGATTCAGCTCTGCGTTCAGCCTTCTTCGTGACTGCTCGTGTTAGCCAGGAACTCGGAACCCGGAACCTCGTTTTCTAATCCCTCGCCCACCTGTTATGGCCGTCAAGATAGAGCACATAGTGGAACTTACATGGGGCCATATGGTTTCCCGAGACCTCGATTATATGGGCCTCCTGGTCGGGGTTGGGGCTGTCGATGCGGAACCCGGGAATGTATTCATAGTCCGCATCGAAGTTGTGGAATTCGCCGCCTCGCGCCGGACAGACGAAGGACTTCTTATCAGCGATATATTGTGGATATAACTCGCTGAGGTTGTATGGCATTTCTCCGCCGTGCTCCTCGGCAAACTGGCGGAGCGCTACGTATATCCTCCTGTGATTGCGGGCGCATTCGGAATTGTTCTTTATGACTTGATTTGATTGGGCTATTTGGTCAGCCTCTTCTTTTGTTATCTTGATGACCGAGAACTCTTTCGTTTGTCCCGTGTTCATGTCGTGAGTGGTGACCAAACTCGTGTTCTCGTCTATTTGTCTCAACTCACCCCACCCTGATTGGCCGTCGTCGCTCGAAAAGTAAATCTTATCGTCGACGATAGTCCCAATATAGAGATAATTGAACGGCAACATGTACACGTTAATTGTGCCGTTCCCCATTTCCACTCTAACCGAATAGGTGTTGCCGTCGAGATAGCCAAACTTGTAATACCCTGACATGTCCGCTGGCAGCGGAACAGCGTGGGCAGCAGCCGCGAAACACAGAAATGTGACCGCAAGAATGCATGCAAGTGGTTTAGTCTTCATAACAATCCCTCCTAAGAAAGTAGCCGCTAATTCGGGGACACCTTGCGGCAAGGTGTCCCCGAATTAGCTAACGATGAGGCATCATGTCTCCGAATTTTGGCGCGTTTCTGCCTCCGCTAACCGGGCCCAGGGCGCGGTGGCACTCTTAAGCGCACTATTTGCTCTCGGGGACGTATTCAAGCAAAGCCGCTTGGTTCGCTTCCCACCATTTTTTCCACTTCTTTGAATCCCATCCGTACTTCTTTCCCGTGAGTTCTTCGAGAGCCTTGCCACAGCGGTATCTCCCTTCGGGGGATCCCCCTTCGAGCCACGAGATCAAGACGGGAACACCCGAATAGTCACCCGCCTTCGCGAGTCTTTTCGCATATTCCCGCGCCACATAATTTTGTCTGTCCCTTGAACTCTCTTTTGCCATGCGCTCGCGCAAATAAGGGACGCTTGTAGTTTCACCCATTTCAACCAGCGATACGGCTATCTCCATCTTCGTAGCGGCGTCCAAATTGGGGCAGGCAAACAACTCTTGAAACTCTTCCTTGACCCCGTCATTTCCAATTTTCTTTAGCGCCGCGAAGACGTTCACTCTGTTCGAGGGATTGAATCCGGGCCTATTCCAGAAGGTGGAGTCGTCATAGATTGTCAGTAATGGCTTCGCGGCGTCTTCGCACCGCAATTCGCCAAGTGAGTAAATGGCGGATTCGACAAGCCGCGGATTCTCATCCGAGAGCGCTGTGATCAACGCATCACAGGCCCGCGCGCTTTTCATCATCCCAAGAGAACGAGCGATAGTCTCACGCGTATGTTTCACTGGATTCTCAAACATCATCCTCACTATTTCGGGCTGCGCCTCTCCATAATCGAGGCGGCAGAGTTCAATGGCGGCAGTGCTGCTTACTCTCGGATTCCGGTCCTTCAAGGCTTCTACCAAATACGGCGCCGCCTCTTTGTCTTTCACCGCGCCTAATGCGACAACGGCCCTCTGTCTGATGCTGCTGTTGGGATCGCTCAGCAGCTTGATAAGCTCAGATGCGGCCTCATCGCACTTGAGTATTTCAACATACAAAAGCGCGCTGTGCCTCACTTGGTCGTCAGAGTCCTGAAGCAAAGGCGCCACAAGCGAACGCGCCGCCTCGGTTTTTCTGTCAATGAGCATCTTTAGCGCCTCGTTGCGTATCCGCGCCGAAGGATTCTGCAATTGCTGTATCAGTTCACGGTCAATTCGCTGGTCATGCGAGGCGATAATATATTGACGCAACAAGTCAGTCGAATCTCCCTTATGCGTCGATGCATAGTCGAGAACCTTCTCGATAGGCTCCCTGCAAAGGCCCACCAGCTTGAGATCACCTGATGTCGCAATCCTGGGAATGAGCCAGAATGTAGTGGAAACCGATCTTACGAAAACGAGAAAACAGAGAATTCCCGCCACGGCGAGATGTTTCCAATCATAGTTGATTATCGCTTGCTTCCTGAATATCATTGCGTTGAGCGCCAGGACAACTGCGGAAAGCGTCCCATAGAAAAACAGGTAATTGAGCCACAACTCATCGAGTGAATCGCTCCACCACCACGCGTACCTGAAGAACGGAGTGGCGTTTATCGCAAAAAGCGCCATATAGATCAATATGATACTTGCGACAAATGCCTTTGCCTGCGTGTCTGTAAAAGAGGAAATGCAAAACGATATGGTCAGAGCGAACAACAGAAAGGCGAATAGTACGATGACCCCTTTGGCCACGTCATAAAGGTTAAGATTGTGGGTGGGCCTTAGGAAATGGAACAATACGATCAGCAAAGGAAGCATAATTGCCACGCTGATCAGTCTAATAACGTACTTCACCGTGAAGACTTTCAGCAGACTCACGGGCCGGGCGAGCAACCCTTCGAGTGTGTTGTTCTCGCGTTCGGCGGCAATGGCGCCGGCGCCCAGAGAGAGCAGCACAAAGGTGAGGCAGAGAATGGCCACTGCCCAGAATTGAATCTCGAAAAACTCCAGGCGCCAACCCTCCCACCTGATATGTGAGAGGATACAGATGGTGACCACCGATAAGAAAGCCATCGGCAAAGTCTCTCGCCATTCTTTCCAGAAAACCATCTCAGAACTCTTTCATTTTGAACAAAAGCAAACTTGCGATGAACATGGAAATGGAAACCAAAACCAGCAGGAGGATTTCCGTATGCACACTTTCCAAATAATAGATGGCCTGCATGACCGGGATTCCTCTGAGGACAGTGTATCCCCCCATGAACGCGATGGACGCTAACGCGCACAACGCCTGCTTCTTGAGTACGATAGAAAAGAAAAAAGCCTCAGAGTAAATGAATATGACGACCGCCAGCGAAAGCGCCAAGTACTGCGGGCCAATATATGGCGGCACCCACATCCATTCGATGTGATCCTCCCAGTCGGCTCCAACCATGCACGTCAGTGGCGCAATAATTATCAGGCTCACTTCACCGCCCCTGATGAGGTACTTGGCGATGAGACATTTGATTCTCTTCACAGGTTTTGAAACGAGAAAGATCAGTGTATCCGCCGTTGTTTCCGATGCCATTGCGCTGGAGCCCATTACAATTGCAGTCGCCTGCCCAAAAAAAGCGAGAAAAACACCAAGCCAGTATTCGTCAATCAGTTGACGTTTCGCCGGGATGCTGTAGTACAAACCTGTCACAAAGAGAAGCGCGGCAAGGAAACCGAATCTTGTCTCACGCCATTCTTTCCACCAGATCATTTCCTACTCCTGAAATAGGGTTTCAAGTTTCAGGTTTCAAGTTACCAGCGTGTTGCCCAAATGTTTCGATTGGATTCCCGCCTTCGCGGAAATGACAAATTGGGAAAATCCCCCCTGCCCCCATTTTTCAAAGGGGGAATTGGTGGTCGGGCGTCTTGTTTCTTTGGTCCTATCATCTTCCACCCTTAGCTTCTTCTTCGACCTTCGACTTTTAACCTTCGGCCTTCGACTTCTTATTTCCATTTCGCCTTTTCCCCCTGCTTCCTAGGACAGCACAAATTCGGTGAAAATCTCGTCGAGGCTCAGATTATTTGCCTCCATGTGGGCTGGAGCATAACGTTGCTGAAGCTGGCACAGTTTGTCCTCGGTAAAACTCGTCAGCGTAACGGCGCAGTCGCGCCCATTGGTCTGGACCCTCAGAATGCCGTCAACATGAATGTTCGGGGGAGGGGAGTTGTCAAACGTCATTCGCACAATCTTCATCGACGATTTGAGCACATCAATCTGGCCAGCCACTTTCAATTTTCCGCGATCAATAATTGCAATGCTGTCGGCCACCCTCTCGAGCTCGCTCAAGATGTGGGTCGAGAAGAACACCGTCCTTCCTTCTTCATGAATTGAAAGAATAATGTCATTCAGAAATTCCTTTCTCGTGATAGGGTCGAGGCCCATCGTCGGATCATCGAGAATCAACAACCGAGGATGAAAAGAGAGCGCCAGCGTGAGCGCAAGGCGCATTTGTTGTCCCTTCGACAGGCTTTTTACCTTGGCTTTTGGGTCAAGCTCAAAGCGGCGGCAGAAACCCGATGCGAAGCCCGAGTCCCAGTTCGAATAGAAACCGGACGTGAACTTGATGATTTCCTTCACTTTCATCCAGCCATACATGCTCTGATCTTCGGCGACATACCCCACCTGCCGCTTTATGGCCATATCGTCTTTCCTTGGTTCCATTCCCAGCACGCGCACGGTACCCGAGGTCGGCGAAAGCAACCCGAGTAGTATCTTTATTGTCGTCGTTTTACCGGCTCCGTTTCTCCCAAGAAAGCCGAAGACGCTTCCCTGCGGCACACGCAGGTCGAGCCCGTTCAGAGCCACCAGTGAACCAAACTTTTTCGTCAAACCGCTCGTTTCAATAGCGAAGTCAGTCATCGGTTTCTCCTGAGAAAGTAGGTTCAAGGTTCAAGGCCAAAGGTTCAAGGTCAAAAGAAACAAAAGAGAGATTTTTCGCTTCGCTCAGAATGACATTACGGGTCATATTACCGCTCCGTCTTTTGGGCGGTTCTCGAACCGCCCCTACAAAACATCCGTGTGCGTCTGTATTGATAGCTTTCGAAACCGGGAATTTTTTGGCGATTTCTTCTTCCCAAAATCCGCGTGCATCTGTCGCTACAAATTTCCCTTTTTTCCTGATCTGCGTTTATCTGCGTTTATCTGCGGTTCGCGCTACTTCTTTTCCTTTGGTTATCGCGATTGTCCCGTGCTCCCCGTGGTTGCATGTTCCTTCCGCGGTTTCTTGAAAGACGCAATTCTGTTAGCAATCAAGCGCTCAAGCTGCTCTTCGGACAACTGCAAATGTCTGGCTTCATCGAGAGCTTTGTCGATTAATCTGGCAACTATCCGGCTTCGCTCCTCTTGAGAAACGGCCGGGACATTCTTCGCGACAAAAGTCCCGGTCCCGCGCCTTGTTTCGACAATTCCCTGTAGCTCAAGCTCACGATATGCTTTTGCGACGGTGTTCGGGTTGACGGTTATCTGCTCCGCCACTTCTCTGACCGAGGGCAATTGTTCCCCCGGCTTGAGCGAACCGACCGCGAGGGAATGCTTAAGTTCCTGTGCTATTTGGAGATAGAGTGGAACGCCGTCCGTTGAGTCAACATTAATAATCATAATCATCCTTTTTTACTGTCTACTGTCATAGTACAGTATACAGCCAAATCCGCGTTCTGTCAAGACCCAAACCAAAAAAAGTTTTCTCTATGCGCAAGATTCTTCGCTCCCCAGTTCTCACCCATGCAAGTGCCCGGCAGGATCGACCTGCATAATTCCGCTTGACAAAGTCATATTTCGTGATATAATTAAATCACAAGAAAATTTTGTAGCACTTTTCGACTTGGCCGCAAAGGTCTAAGTGTTTGATAGAC
Organism: uncultured bacterium; assembly: GCA_964450145.1. Taxonomy (GTDB): domain Bacteria; phylum Abyssobacteria; class SURF-5; order SURF-5; family SURF-5; genus JACRIR01. The sequence continues at coordinate 1,024 of CAYVDS010000021.1, read as the reverse complement.
GCGCCCACCCCTGAGAGGATTAACACCCTGAGAAGCTACCGCCCCTAAGCCATAAGAAAGGTTTGGTGTACCTTGAGGCAGAAGGCGAATTCTCCGGTCACGCCAATAATCCATAATGTTTGTGTACCAACCGATCTTTTGCCCAGCCGGGAGGAGCCGCGACTCCTCCTTTTCACCACAACCTCCCGCAACATTGGTAATTTGGGTTCGCGGGTCACCGGAGTTTTGGACCTCGCGAGCGGCCATTGCTTTCGGGGCTCGTAGCCCGTGCCGATAATTGCAGGAGGGGATTAGGACGTAGGGGGCGCACAGCGGCCGTGCGCCTCTTGCGTTTTGTGCGCCCGTTCATTAAGATATTACCCGTCATGCCTCGGAGGAAATCAAAGTACATTCTGGCCCTCGATATCGGCGGAACAAAGCTGGCTGCGGGGCTTTTCGACTCCTCCCTAAAGCTCGTCGCCCGCGCGGTGACTCCGACTCATGCCGAGGAAGGGCCGGGCCATGTCTTCACACGACTCGTGAAGCTGGCGGAATCGTTGATGGAGCGATCCGGTCTCGAACGTCGCGCGCTTCGCTGCATCGGCGTTGGCTGCGGTGGGCCGCTTGACGCGGAGACCGGAATCATTTACTCTCCTCCCAACCTGCCGGGCTGGCACGCATTCCCGCTCAAGAGAAAACTCGAAGGGCATTTCGGCGCACCCGCTTTTGTCGACAACGACGCGAACGCTGCCGCCATGGCCGAGCACCTTTTCGGGGCGGGCCAGGAGTACAATAATGTCTTTTACATGACTATCAGTACCGGCATCGGCTCCGGCTTGATTTTGAACGGAAAGATATACAGGGGCGCCAATTATTCCGCCGGTGAGTTCGGTCATATTGTAATGGCGCGCAATGGGCCGCGTTGTAACTGCGGCGGTCGTGGATGTCTCGAGGCCCTGGCGTCGGGAACAGCCATCGCAAAGCGAGCTCGAAGGAAGCCGCCGACACGCCTGAGTCCATCCTTTCACAGAAACTCTCTTCTGCT
>CAYVDS010000020.1:40046-41653 GCA_964450145.1 uncultured bacterium | reverse complement strand
GACCTCGATGAATACGCACAGAACTGAATTGAAGCATGCGAAAAACAGCCTATTCGGAATGCCGAGAACTTTACTGTTCTTGTCCGCTGGCAGCATTTTGGTGAGCGTCAATCCGAGAATTGCAAACATGAAACAGATTTCAATATTGAGCCCGATCAGGATGAGATATGCCGTTTTGCCCGGAGCGCCCCACACCGGCGCATAATTGGTGAAGTGGAATACGAGCGCGTTCCAAATCTCGTTGAACCAATCGACTCCCCAGAGAGCCAGGCCGGCGAACACCATGCTCCAGTTCCTTCTCTCGATCTCTACCGCGTATACATACACAACGAGCACAAAGATCGGTATGACGTACCACTGAAACTGACTTCCGTCACGCAGAATGCTTAAGGCTTCTTGCGCAGCGCTCGTAGGCATAATCCTTCTCCCTTCTCTACGATGTCTTTTTCTGTGAGTTGCGTCTCGCTGGGAGGATTGCTTCGTGGAGCAGACTATCAGATTTCGGTGCGCTTTGCAAAGGGTTTCCACCGCAAAGATGCAAAGAACGCAAAGAGAAGAAGCGAACAAGGCCATAGCGCACAAGAAGAAATATCCATGCGCAGATATGGCCCGTACACGTGACTTGACGGTGGCATAGAGCTTGCATTTCCTGTCAGGGTAGTGTTATGGTTAAAAATCTACACCTTCGAGTCGGAAGAATCGCTGTCAAGCGGATGGGTCGATGAATCTTCGTTTGCCGAAGACTTTCAAAAAGGAGGTCCCGATGAATCATAGCAAATTCGTAAAGCTTCTGGTGGTCTTGACTTGCGTTCTTTTCCTCCACTCGCTCTCGGCGTGTAGTTCAACCAGCGCCGGCGTATATGTGGGTGCTCAGCCGGCGCCTCAACCCGGTCCTCCGCCGCATGCTCCGGCCCACGGATACCGGGCAAAACATTCCTATTACTACTATCCCGATGCGTATGTTTATTTCGATATTGTAAAGGGAGTGTACTACTATCCGTAGGGCAGTGCCTGGGTAACGTCCGCTGTCTTGCCCACGAGCCTGAGCGTGCAGCTTGGCAGCCACGTCACGATCGAAATGGATTCCGAAAAACCTTATACCGAGTTCGAAAGTCACAAAAAGAGCTACCCTCCGGGCCAGTCGAAGAAGAAAGAGCACAAGAACAAATAAGAAAGTCGAGGATATCCGCCTCGACGGGGCATATATGTTGTTCTACTCTTGTACCTTTGTCGGCGGGAGTGGGGTGTCTTTAGATCTCAAATAAGCGAGAACGTCAGACAATTCCTGATCCGAAAGCTTCGGGCGCGGCATTTCCATGCCTTTGTACCGATCTCGCAACTCGATTGCTGTGGGGTCTCCTTCTCTAAGCATTTTCTCGGGGTCCGACATATAATTGGAGAGCCACTCTCTCGACCTCCTCTTCGTGACTCCTTTCAAATCCGGCCCCATTTTGTCTCCCCCTCCGATCGTGTGACAAATTGAACATTTCTTCTTGAATATCGATTCGCCCCGCTTGGCGGAACCCTTGTCAGAGGATGCTCGAGTTGGTCCGGCCTTAAACCTCAAATAGGCGAGAACATCGTTCAACTCTCGCTCGGAGAGTCCC
>CAYVDS010000020.1:15351-40036 GCA_964450145.1 uncultured bacterium | reverse complement strand
GATGCCTCCATACTGTTGCCGCAGCTTGATCGCGGTAGGGTCCCCTACTTCAAACATTTTCTCGGGGTCCGAAATGAAATTGGCGAGCCACTCCTCTGCCCTCTTCCTGGTAACCCCTTTCAAGTCCGGCCCCACTTTGGCGCCGCCACCGATCGAATGACAAACGGAACATTCTTTCTCGAATATCGACTTGCCCCGCTCGACGGAGTCATCCTTAGAAGCAGCCCTCACTTCGGCGCAAAAAGCACATACAATAACGGGCGCCAAGACCAAGAGGGGAACTAACGCTATTTTGGCAGGTTTTTCGCTACTGACCATTTTTCTAGGCCACAGGGGACTAGATAAAGGACAATTGTATTATGTCATCATCAAGGATTTTGGGCAACCGGGCCCTTGGCCTGCAGACCCATAACAGTTCAGGAAGGTCGACGACGGGCGGGCTGGCCTCACCGACTAGAACGGATAGCCGAAGGTCCAGAACGCAAGAGCTACGTGAGCGATCAACGAGGCATACAATATCCACCAGAAATAAATGTGGGCCCCATAGAATGCCTTGAACCATTTGTTCTTTAACATTCTGTTCATCAGTTTCGATCCAAGTGTGGATCGGCACGAGAGAAAGATCAACGTCAAAACGGCCAGATTAATCAGGCCAGTAATGAACAATAACCTCAATCTTGTGGCTGGGTCCAGTACGTACATCGGCAACCTCCGCAGCCTGTGCGCTAAAGGGACTTACCTATGCGATCTCTGCTCAAACTCTTGAATCAGTGATCATCCTTCAGTCATCCGCGGCCCATAACCATTTTGGATTCTGGATTCACTGATGTAAATGGCGGCTGTCCTTGAAATCGAAATTCTCGACTTTTCCACGGCAGGAGCGCCGTAGTAATCCGCTCTTTATCTGCATCATAATTGTCATTCTGAAGACCGAAGGGTCGCAGACCCGAGCGACGAAGAATCTCGCATTTTCATGCAAATTTATGCGTCCGCGCAGAGATTCTTCACTTCGCTCAGAGTGACGGAACACTACTACCCTTTGGGCAACACGCCGTCGTGACTGGGCTTTTTTGACAAGATGCGCCGCCGGCGTTAAAATTTAAAATGTCATCCGATCTTGAGAAAGGACGGGTACGAAGCTCGTGGTGATAGGAATCCTGGCAGATGCTCACGGCAATGCGGTTAGGCTGAGGAGAGGCATCGAAACCCTCAGAAGCCGGGGCGCCGAAACGCTCATCCACTTGGGCGACATGGCCGACACGCTCCGGCTGGAGACTGTCGACGAATGTGTCGAGACGCTTATCCAGTGCGAAATCGCCGGCGTGATGGGCAACCATGAATACTCGCTCGTGATGCACCATTTCAAGAGATACCCAGCCAGATTCTCGGAAGCGGCTCAGAATTATGTGCGCTCTTTGCCCCAACGACTCGAGTTGTTCGATATCTGCTTCACCCACTTCTCGCCTTTTGGCGGCGTCAACGGCCTGTTCGCGCCAACTGACGACGATAGTTACGAGGCCACGCTGCTCAACTCGAAGTGGCCGGTTTTGGTCAACGGCCACTCGCATGATCCCCGCATATATCGCCTCTGGGATGGTGTAATCGAGGACGTAAGATTCGAGATAGGAAGACCCTTCGCCTTGGAACGCGGCGCTCGATATGTTCTCACTTGTGGCGCCATCGAGGACTCATATTGTGCGCTATTGGACACAAGTTCGCGCGTGTTCGAAGTGATTTCACTGCGCAAGAAAAAGGATTCTTGACCGCAAAGCCGCAAAGGGCCGCAAAGAAAATCTGCACTGTTGAAACTGTCTCGTAGTTCTGTAGGTGCGAATTTATTCGCAGACACGCCCTGAACCGCGTGAACCGCGCTGTTGACAGGTATCGGACTCTAGAGTAGAATATCATTGTGGTTACGCGCCATTAGCTCAGCCTGGATAGAGCACAGGCCTCCGGAGCCTGGTTGTCGGGGGTTCAAATCCCTCATGGCGCGCCATCTCTTATGACACTCCGACGGGGTACCGAATGAGCATACGCCTCATGCATTTGGCCGATTTGCACCTCGGCGTCCTGTTCTCATACCTTGGAGCCAAGGCCGAAGAAAGGTCAAGAGACCTTGAGTCGGCCTTTTTCCGCGCCCTCGAACTTGCTGTCGATAAGAACATCCATGCGGTTGTCATTGCGGGCGACCTGTTTGATACCTTCAATCCGCCGACTGAGATAGTTTCGAGAGTCAAAGCCGCATTTGCTAAAGTCTCGGGATTCGGCATACCTATTATCCTTATTCCGGGAACTCACGACAGCCATCGTTACGCTCGCTGCGTGTACGCGAGGGAGAGTTTTCCCGGGACGGACATCGTTACTGAGCCGGGTAAACCCATGGAAAAGAGCCTGAACGGCCAGACGGTGTCTTTCTATGGTTACTCGGGCGCGGGGAGAAATCAGGCCGCGCCTTCCTTCAGACGCTCCGACGGAGACGGCTTGCACCTGGCGCTTGTCCATGGTTCGGTTGCTGAAGGCGCACATTGGACGCCAAGTCCGCGTGATTTCGCACTTTCCCCAAAAGATATTGAAGATTCGGGGTTCCACTACGTCGCCCTCGGCCATCATCATAATTTCCGACAGATGCGCTACGGCGCAACCGTCGCCGTCTATCCGGGAACATTAGAGGGACTAAAATTCGGCGAAGACGGCGATCGCCATCTAGTGATCGCAGAAGTGGACAAAAATGGTGCAGCCATCGAACGGATAAGACATAATCGGCGAACGGTTTCGGAAATTGCGATTGACCTTGGGAGATCAGGAATCAGGTCGGCGGACGAACTCACACGCGCTATCGCAAAATACGCGGACTCGGACACTGTTGCGAGGATTGTATTGTCGGGTACCGCTGATTTCAGCCTTGGGCGTGAGGTAATCGAGGCAGAGTTGGCGGAGCGATTCTTCCACCTCGAAATCATCGACGAAACCAGCTTGTGCGACAGCGAAATGGTTCGCTCCGTCGTAAATGAAAACACCATCCGAGGCCTCTTTGTGCGGAAACTGCTCAAGGAAATCGAGGAAAGCCCTGCGGAGGACCGGCCCGTCGCCGAACTGGCGCTTCGCCTTGGGCTTCAACAATTGATGCAGGAGCTCGCTGAAAGCGGGAAATAGAAACCGTTCCGGAATTCCGTAGGTGCGAATTTATTCGCAGACGCGACGCTGAAAGAGCCCGAGGATATCATGCGAATAAATTGGCGCCCACAGAATCCCAACATGAAGTGCCGATTACGGAACAGTCGAGATTCTTTCACATGAGAATCCACAAACTCTCAGTCGATGGCTTTGGCTTATTTAGCGGCCACTTCGATATCGTCTTTCCCGAAGACGACACCGTAGCTCTTATAGTCGGTGACAATGAGACCGGTAAGTCAACTCTGATTGCAGCCATCGGCGCCATCCTTTTCGGATTCAAGACCGAGAACGAGAAAATATCTTTTGCGCCTTTGGGCTCCCAAATTCCGGGCTCCGGAGGCCTCGAAGTCGAAGCCCACGGCAAACGTTACCGGTTCACCCGCGACTTTTCAACGAACCGCGCCAAAGTCGAACTTCTCGGACAGACGGGCGATATGCTTTTTGACGGAAGCGCGAAGCCGGGTGGCCGGACCGAGGAAAAAGACAAGTACGACGATCTCATGCGCGACGTCTTCGGTCTCGAATCACGCGAGTTGTTTCAGAATTCTGTGTTAATAGAACAAAACAGCCTCGAGCCCGAAATGGGCGCGGTTGCTCGACGCATCGTGAGCGGGGCATCCTCGGCCGACTATACGTCGGCGCTCGAGAACCTCAAAGCCGCGTGCGAGGAATTGACTATCGCAGTGCCGTGGGGAACCCCAAAAAAGAGAAAACCGCGCCGCATCGAAATCCTTGAAAATGACATTCGCCAAAAGAAAAGCCAACTCTTGGAAGCCACCCAAGCAGCGGCTATCATTCAAGACTCGAGGGACCGCCTCTGTTCGCTGGAGTCACGGATCACTAGCATTACAGATGATATCGAACGTCAGAAGGCGGTAGAGAAAGAAGTTGTATCTTTCTCGGCTGCGTTAGAGGAAAAGAGGCGGGGGGAAGAACAACTGACCACGAGCAGGAATGAGATGCGAGCGGTCGAGAAACTGACGGAAGACTTGCGGAATTGCACGCATGCCATTGAATCGCATTACTCCGAATATGTCGCGTTGCCCCAGCAAGCGGAGACAGAGTTGGCCGAACTCATCCGGCTCCGACAAATCGAGCGCGAACTGGAAACGAAACTCCAGCAGACCGAGAAAGGCTATTCCCGCGATATCAAAAGTCTGCTGGGCGTCCGATTCAGCGCAGCGCTGATAATTGCGGGCTTGCTCGTCGCGGGATTCAGCGCTTTCTATCTGCATGGCGCGCTGAGGATTCTCGGGGTTATCGCAGGCGCCGCGATTGCCGCGTTGCCCCCTATCAATTTGACCCTTTCCCTGCGTGAACACGAGTCGGAAAGGCAGGGAAAGCTCTCGGCAATGCGCGAACAGTTACAGAATCTAAGAGGTCAAACGGACTCGATTGCACGGCGATACGGTGTAACAGGACAACTTACCTCTGAAGACTTGCTGGGGAAACTGCGCGAATTGAAAGCATTGCTACGGGAGAAGGACAGGGCCGAAGAAGCTCTCAAACAGCACGCGGGCCTCGATTCTCTCAGGGCGAAATGCGACTCACTTGGCAATGACCTGTTCGTCGCAAGCAAGAAGATCGATGAACTCAAGACGCAGCGTCCGAGCCTCAGTGACATCGAGCGCAGCGGCCAAATCGGTAAGGCGCTCGAAGAAGCAAAAACGGAATCCGTTCGGCTTGAGCAGCGGCATCGGGAGTTGACAAAAGAGAGGGACGATCTCAAGTGGAAACTCGCCGCAGCCGAGGCGAAAGAGACGATTTCCGAAGAAACGCTTGCGGAAGACATCGCTGCGAAAGAGGCGGAACTGAGCCAATTGAAACTCAGCCGCTTCGCCCATCTGCTATCTATTCGTGTCCTCGATCAGGCTATTTCCGAGTTTCGCGCTTCGCATCTCGCGAGGATCGAGCGGAATGCCTCGGACTACTTGGAAAATATAGCCGGCGAGCGGCGAAAGATTTGTCTCGATCCCGAATTGGAACCCCTCAGCGTCGAGGAGGGCGAGCACACTTTCAACTTGGCCCAGCTAAGTCAAGGCGCATTGGACCAACTCCATTTCGCGTTGAGACTCGCCGCGATCGAAGAGGTCTGCGGCGCTATTCGCCTGCCCATTCTTCTAGACGACCCTTTCGTGAGCTTCGACGAGACAAGGCTCGGCTCGACTCTGCGCATGCTCGACGCGCTCTCCGAATCGCATCAAATCGTGCTGTTCACCCACGACCGCCGATATTGCAACTGGCATGAACCCGTGCGTTTCCTCAAGCGATGACGTGTGATTTCCATGGACACTTCTTCTATTGCTTAATAAACCACCAAACTTCGTCGCTGACGACGATTTGCGATGGTTCAACATCCAAATCAGTTGCTCGCACTCGCCAGTATACCTTTGCACCAGGCGGGACGGAATTCCATCGCGTTAGGCATGGTCCAGCTCGGCGAACTTAGCACTGGAGTAGTGCGCAAGGACACAAGGCCGGGTACACGGAAATCGACTACATAACGGTTATCGGTTCCCCCATCCGGAATCCATGTGAAGGTGGGAGCGTAGTGTAACGCGGAACCGTCTGCCGGGCTTGTTAAGTTTATCCGGGCCAGTTCAGATTCTGCTCCCCGCACGCAGCGAACATAGTTGAAAACACACCGCACATCGCCCTGCGGACCGAAGCCGCTGGCGGGGAAATCTTCCTCCTCGCCAAATTTGGGATCGCTTCGCTGACAGCCTGCGCCGTGAATGTCGACGATCTCGCCATGAATCTCGCCCAGACCGCGCCCGAAGGCCACGTATACAGCTCTGGCGCCAAGGCCATCCGAACTAACGTGGGTTGTTCCCGTCCAGAAGTACGGATAGTCGATCTCGCCGGCCAGGTTGATGATCTCGGTGACGCTGAAGACCGGGCTAATCGCGGCTGAGCCGGTTGTATCCGGTGACCGCGTGTAGTCCACTATGCTTTGGAGTTCCTTTGCGTTGGGCAAACGCCAGTCGCTGTGGCCGAGGTAGTTCTCGGCGTTCTTCTGTTCGACCCAGGCCAGGGCATCCTCCCAGATCATGCCTTGACCACTGTCTGACTGGGTCCACATCAATCCCGTGGCAACGTCAGTCACCGTGCCGTCATTGTTGTTTACGAGGCTGTTTGTCCCATAGTTGGTATTCCCGCGACAGAGTCGGACATAGAACCTCATCTCAGGTCGTAGTGGGTCAGGGCTGGCCATGCCGTAACCCTTGATCCGCCCGTCTGCGAAGTTCACGCCGAACACCATGTTTGCGTTCGCGGTGTACAACGTTCTGGTCACCCATTGGGAATCGATGATGCGCTCGCCGGCTTCAATGTGACCATAGGCAAAATCGAAGTAGTCGGTATCGATGAAGGGAACGAGGCCGGTTATGTCAGTTCTTTCGGGCGGTGGGTCCGTGCCCCGGAAATCGATCAACGAGTAAAGCTCCTTGATCGTCGGCAACCGCCAATCACTGTACCCGCAGTAGTGCTGAGTGTTCAGCGCGTTCACATATGTCTGGGCCTCGGCGTAAGTTAACTTGGTATCGGCAAAGCCCTGCTGCCACATCAGGCCGGTAACGTTGTCGGTTACTGTCCCATTGCCATTATCGGTATGGTCGGGTTGGTTGCCATCGTGTTGCGCGTCTTGGCCGGAAAAGGCTTCCCCGGCGCCAGGACAGCCGATTCCCGCCATGTCGTCATAACAGGCGGCTTGCCCGGTGTCGACAATCGGGTAGCTAATCGAAACCGTACCAGTGTCTGAACCCTTCAACGTCGCGGCAGACAGATTTGAGCAGAAGACGCAACCGAACACGACAGCTATTGCCAACAGGAGTCTTAAACCGAATATTCTTCTACTCGTTTTCATTTTCGTCACCTCATCTCTTGTTCTTGACCAGATCCGAAACGCTGTCCATGATGCCCAGGAGGCTGCGGCGAAGGCAACTCTTCCTGGCTGAGGACGCCATCACCATTCTTGTCGAAGCAATCGAAGCTATCTTCAGTAATGAACGGCAGCTTTGAAGCTTCCTCGTATGTCAAGCTGCCGTCGCCATCGATGTCCAACGCAGGGCGCTGAGGACGACCCTTCGCATTTGAATCTCTTCCCGATTCCGCCGTCTCTTGTTCAGTACGGCTACCCCGAGCGCCTGGCCGGGGGGGCGGGGGGAATTCCTCCTGATCCAGGTAGCCATCGCCACTCTTATCGAGGCAATCGAAAGTTTCTTTGTCAATGAAGGGTGTCTTTGACGCTTCCTCGTACGAAAGCTGTCTGTCCCCATCTGTATCCAGGTTTGGAGGTCCTTGCCCCAAGCCGCCATTACCGGAACCTCGCCTTTGGGACTGAGCGATTGAATCGCCCGAATATCCAATCAGCAGAATCAGAGCGGACACGGTGAGAAATATCATTAAGCTGAATCTTCCGTTTGGTTTTTTCATGTTCTTTCTCCTTTTCGTATGGATGCTTTGTTTCCTGCCACCGGATTCGGGCGTCGATTGTTTTCTCTGCGCTTTCACCTAATTAGTGGCCGCCGCCGGAGGAAACATTACAGATAATTCTCAACAGACTTTGGGCTGGCGGATAATTCGGCGGTCGCAGGAGGACAGAACCAAGAAAGGAGCCGCCGTACAACTTCTATGACGGCGGCTCAAATGAATTGGAAAAGACCAGGACAGAAACTGTCCCGCAATTATGTGGGGCCGAATTCATTCGGCCAATTGTGTCAAAGATGGCTTGAAAAAGCGTGCGAATAAATTCGCACCCACAGAATTCCATCCCCATTCGCCAGTTGTGGGACAGTCTCGACAGCTCAGTTTTCTGGAGGAGGTGGGCCCGAGCGGGGTGGCGGCCCGCCGGCGCGGAATTCCTCGAGCGACAAACTTCCGTTACCGTCAGCGTCAAGTGTTTTGAAGCGCCCCTCGGTTTCGTGAGGAAGTCCTGCCAATAGTTCTTCAAGTGCCAGGCGTCCATCATGGTTGGCATCCGCTTTTTCAAACGCATACTCCGCAGGTGGGTGACCGCGTGAGGATTCGCCAACGGATGGCGGACCGTGTCGTGGACCGCGCGGCGCGCCGTATTCCGGTCGGGGCCCGGGCTTCACCCCGGGCTCGGGGGGAAGCCACCGTCCTTTCATCTCTTCGAATCTTGCATTCCATCGGTCGACCTGATCAGGAGTGAGTACAGCTTCCACCTGCGAGCGCAAGGAATCGATCTCCTTATCCACTTTTGGCTTCAGGTCCTCATGAATCGCTCTCATGTTCTTGTGGTGGTTTGAGAATATCTTTTCGAGCTGCTCTGATTGGGCTTCGGTAAGGTCAAAATCGGTCTGCATGTTATGAATCATCCGTTCCACATCGAATCGAGGCTGGCTCATGGCTTTCAAGTGCTTGTTCCAGAGAAGCTGGGTAGCTGCGACACCCCCGACGATGACACCCGACAGGAACACGGAGCTCATTAGGAAAAAGGCTTGAAGCCATTTACGTCGCGGCTTTCCAATCGATTGAGCGCTACCGGAATTCTTGGTCATTTTTCCCTCCGCTAATACATAAATGCCGCGGCTATCTGAAAGACCGATGAGAGCGGATCGTTTATCATATTGAACAACGCCAGACCGTAAGCCAGCGTTATGAATGCGGCCGCCGCATACCCGGCCGCAAACAAAAGCATCGGTTTGGAAAGCGAATCCTCGCTCTCGTGGAGCCGACCGAACACGAGACGAGAGACATCGCCCTGTGGCACCTCTTCCTGGCGGGCACGGGCGGCCAACTTTTCAATATATTCCAGTGGATCATTCATAATCCTATCTCCCGACACCTGTCTCCAAAAGGAGTTTCTTCAGCCTTTCCCGCGCCCTATGAGCACGCACCCTCACAAGGTTTTCGCTCCATCCCAATCTCTCAGCTATCGCTTTTCCATCGCATTCTTCGAAGTAGATTAGAGTCAATAGAAGCCGGTCTTTTGTGGAAAGTCTCGCAAGCAGTTCATAAAGACAACACGCCGCCTCCGAAGGCGCCTGATCTTCGGGCTCGGCCCACTCCGGAATGGGTTGTTGCTCGATCGCCTCTCGCAGTCGCCTTCCCTTGGCTTCATATTTCCAGTAACGGTATCCGACGCGTGTCGCAACTCGACAAATCCAATGCAGAAAAGGAGCGCGGCCCTTGAAACTTCTGAGGCTCCGATAGACTTCGATGAAAACCTCCTGAACCAGTTCCTCTTGTACGTCTGGGTCGCGCGCGAAGCGCCACATCTGTTTGAAGACTTGAGCCTGATATCGTAAAACAAGTCTTGCGTATGCGTCTTCGTCTCCTCCAAGGGTGGCCCGTATGTCGGCCCAATCCGATTCAGCGTGAACGGCCTCCAAATCAATCTCCTCAGTCCAAGAGCTGGATTAGAAAGCATTTCCTTCCCGGCTACTGACGTATCATACCCTAAGAGGCTCCTTTCGAGCTAGCCTTTATGGGATCAGGATTCATAAAACAAGACAAATCCAAAGGACTGACGGATGCATCATATTTTCATCGCTAATTGGGAAGCTTAAAGAATCCGAAAATGTTCCATATGGGAGTTGAGATCGTCCATAAAAGGTCCGATTTTCTTCCCTTCCATAAGATTAGTGGCTCAAAAAGACGTATTTGTTACAGGCTACGAGAGAAATCGGGTTTAGCATCGTCTCGCTCCTTTCCCCTTCTCATCCGCGTTCATTCCCGCGCCACGCGGGATTCATCTGCATGGCTGAGACTTGCGAAGTCCCGCGCTTCGCGGGATTAAGAATGTCTCTTTTTCTTCTTCTCTGAATCCGTGAAATCCGCCTGTTTCTGAGAATCAGCGAGAATCTGCGAAATCTGTGGATAACAGAAGTCTTTCTCGTGTGCTCCGTGCCCTCCGTGGTTGGCATGTCTTTGGCGGGATTTGGATGCGGCTATTGCGGAAATCTGCGGAAAAGAGAAACTCAATAGAACGCCATGCTGGCGAAGGTGACGGCGCCCTGTGGGTCGGGCCACTGCTGATATTTGAGAAGCTTGCCGGCAGTCGCGTCCATGACGCTCAACATGGTGTAGATAGGCGGGAGGCCGCAGATTTTACGGCGGTCGCCCTCTGCCTCGATGTCGGAGAAGAAGCCGTCGGCGTCCACGCGCTCAATGCGTTCGAGCATCCGCAGGTCGTCGGCTTGCAGAAGCCGCAGAAAATTGTCACTGATGGGATGACCATCACCGAACTTGGGTCCCACGTGCGCCAGGTCTGCCCCCGCGACGTAGCATATTTTGCCGTCATAGCTCGCGGCGGCGGTTTTAAGCGCATCGATGAAGCCCTTTACTCGCGTGTCGTCTTTTGGCTGAGTATGCGAGCCGACCATTTCGTGGAAGGAGCCGCAAAGAATCGGGACTATTGAGATTTCTTGCCGGTCCTTGAATAGATAGCTGAGGAACACCGTCTGGAACTCGATCGAATGCTCGGACCGGTGCACGAATTCATCATCGAGAAAGTCGCGACCCGCTCCGTTCTGTATGTCCTTAACAAGCTTTTGGTTAGACCGTAAAGTTCCGAACGGAGTCTCGAAATCCTTATGGGTTATCGCAAAGGGCAGACTCGTCGGGGCGTGAGCCGTTCCGAAGATGACAAAAACATCGGCATCGGCCCTTTCGGCAACTTCTTTGTAAGCCCACGCGAAGCAAGGCCCACCGCGCATAAAGTCGATGTGCGGCGCGATTACGCCCTTAACTGTGTCACCGGTTTTCCCGGGCTCAGGAAGGCCGGGTCCCTCGGCGTGAGTAAAGAATCCATCAATCTGCTCGGCGAGTTCGGCAGGGGATTGGCTGTAGCTCTTGCCCGCTAATGCAGCGGGTCGGGACGAAGCTTTTTTGAACTCCTCTTCGATCTTCGCTTTTTCCCGGCGGAAATGCTCGCTATCGAGAAAGAGGCCGGCATCGAGCTTGTTTATCAAATCTTGGATATTCTCTTTGAACAGCAGTTCTCCGAACCTTCGCATATATTCGGCCTGGATATCCATCAAGGAATGCCGGCCGTCGAGAAGGGTGAGAGCGAGGTATAGTTGTTGAGGGACGGCGATAACGTCGTCGGAGAAGCTCATGGGGTCTCGCAAGCCTATCATCCTGCGTCCCGATACGGTGACGGGGAAAGCCTCTATCCCTCTCAGTTTTGGGAATTCCATATGATTGATAAAAACCGGTTTCTGGTTTCTCGTTTCTGGTTTCTGGTGAAAAGAGGCAAGAACAGATGCATGATTCTAAGCAACTCGACTCCCACCTGAGCGCCGTCTGTAATAATCTTACAAGGTCAATTATAATGAAAACCCCTCGGAAGTCAACCCGTGGCGAAAAAGCGAAAAATCGCGAAGGTCATTGACATTTCAGCGGTTATGTAATATACTTACTAGCTACTGGTAGTCCCGATGCTTGGGGATATCCGAATCTGTCCCGCGATTGTATCTTCGGCTAATTTGGTGTTCTTTATGTAGGGGCGCAGCATGCTGCGCCCCTACGTTTGCAAATTGGCGCACAGATTCATCCCCGGCGCTTTGTAATTGGTGTACGCACGAATTATGTTTGAGGCAGTGGCTGTAAGGTCGAATTCATCCGACCGATTTGATTGTTTTGGAGCCGACTTGAGCCATGTTTGAGGCGCTGAGCGACAAGCTTCAGAAAACCTTCAAAAACCTTCGGGGACTGGGCAAGCTTTCCGAGAAGAACATGAAGGATGGGCTGCGCGACGTCCGCATGGCCCTGCTGGAAGCAGACGTGAGTTACAAGGTTGTCAAGGACTTCATCGCTCATGTGCAGGACAAGGCAATGGGCCGCGAAGTGCTCGAGAGCATTACGCCCGGCCAGCAAGTCGTCAAGATTGTCTATGATGAGCTTGTCCATCTGATGGGCGGAACGGCCGAACCGCTCGGTTTCTCAGCCGAGCCGCCCACAATCATTATGCTCATCGGCCTGCAGGGTTCCGGCAAGACCACTACCGCGGCGAAGCTCGCACGCAACCTGCGTACTCGAGGGCATCAGCCGCTGCTGGTCGCAGCCGACGTTTACAGGCCGGCCGCGGTGCGCCAGTTGGAGATATTGGCCGAGCAGTTGGGCATCCCTTCGTTCAGCGTCGAGAAATCCGGGGATCCGGTCGCCATATGCAATGAAGCGGCCCAATATGCGCGCCGGAACGCCCGCGACGTCGTGATACTCGACACTGCCGGGCGACTCCACATCAATGACGAACTCATCGAGGAGCTGCAGCGCATCCGCGATGCGCTCAAACCGAAGGAAATCCTGCTCGTGGCCGATTCGATGACGGGGCAGGACGCCGTCAATGTGGCCGAGAATTTTCATTCGCGCGTCGGCATCACCGGTGTGATTCTGACAAAGCTCGATGGCGACGCCCGGGGCGGGGCAGCGCTTTCCATCCGGTCGGTGACGGGCAAGCCCATCAAGTTTGCCGGCATCGGCGAGAAACTCGACGCCTTCGACGCGTTCCATCCCGACCGCGTCGCATCACGCATTCTCGGCATGGGGGATGTGCTTTCCCTTGTCGAGAAGGCGCAGGAGAACATAGATGAGAAGAGGGCGGCTGAATTGCGGGAGAAACTGCTCAAGGCACAGTTCACGTTCGAGGATTTCCTCCAGCAGTTGCAGCAGTTGAAGAAAATGGGGCCGCTCGATGAGGTTTTCGCGATGATGCCGGGCATGTCTAAGTTCAAGGGGCAAGAGCCGCAAGAGAAAGATATCGTCAAGGTCGAGGCGATAATCAATTCGATGACGAAAAAGGAGCGGCAGTCGCCCCAGATTATCGAGGGGAGCCGCAAGAAACGCATTGCGCGCGGAAGCGGTACGAGCGTGGCAGATGTGAATCGGCTGCTCAAGCAGTTCCAGCAGATGCAGAAGATGATGAAACAGGTGCGCAGGCTGGGTTGGCTGCGCGGTCTGGGCGGCGGGCTAAATTTGCAGCCGTGACCGGTTGTCTATTTACGGCGGTTTTGATTTCTGTTAATATATAATGTTGAGGGAATGCTGACGGTTGGCAAGGGAGGAAAACGATGTCTGTTAAAATCCGACTTTCAAGGGTCGGACGCAACAAGATAGACCAGTACAGGGTGGTTGTTGCGGACGTGAGGCGTGCGCGGAATGGGCGGGTTGTGGAGAACATCGGTTTTTATCATCCTCAAACGGAACCGGCCAAGGTGAGCATAAGCGAGGAGCGCGCGCTCTATTGGTTGGGTAAGGGGGCTACGCCCAGCGAGAGGGTGCGTCGCCTGCTCAAAGAGCAAGGTATCCTCGCCAAGTTCAACGAGGCCACTGAGACACCGAAAGAAGCTGAGACACCGAAAGAAGGTTGAGACTCAGTCCAGCAGGTTCGGCGGCCGGACAGAAGGCTCTTCGTCAACGGGCCGCGAACGTCACAGTGGAGGTCACACCCATGAAAGAGCTGGTAGAGTACATCGCGAAGGCTCTCGTTGACCACCCGGAAGCAGTGCAAGTCAGCGTAGTGGAGGGCGGGAGGACCAAAGTGCTCGAATTGAGGGTCCATCCCGACGATATGGGGCAGGTTATCGGCAAACACGGCCGTACCGCAAAATCCATGCGCACACTTCTCAATGCCGCTGCGACCAAAGACAACATTCGAGTGGTCCTTGAGATTGTCGAGTAACTCACGGAACGACCAACCGGGCGGAGAATCCGCGGAGCGCGAGATACTCATTGGAAGGATCGTTTCGGTAAATATTCCCAAGCGGCAACTCCGCATTTCGCCCGCGACAAGTCATCCCGAACGTTTCAACGAACTTCGAGAACTTCGGCTGAGGACAAAAGAGGGGCGGAGGGTCAGTCTTGCGATCCTCGGGGTGAGGGTTGTCCCCGGGGTCATTATAGCGCGCGTCGAGAGCAATGAGGACGCCGAAATAGCGCTCAGCCGGGGAGCCGACGTGGTCGTTCCATTGTCGGAACGGTTCCGTTTGCCCGAGAACGAATATTATGTGGATGATCTGATCGGGCTTATCGTGAAAGATACCGAAGGCAAGGTCATCGGAAGGCTTACGGAAATCTGGGAAACGCCGGCGCACGACATCTATCAAGTTCTCGACGATGCTGGTCATGAAATCCTTCTGCCGGCGATAGATGACGTTATTCTGAATGTTGACATTGCGGGCGGCGAGTTGGTTGCTGACATTTCCCGTTTTAAATGACGACGGACACAAGATGCGGATAGATGTAATCACGCTGTTCCCGGGCATGTTCGTCGGCCCGCTGTCTGAAGGCATAATCGGCCGCGCAATCAACAACGGCATTATTTCGGTACATGTAGTCAACCTCAGAGATTATTGCGAAGGCAGGCATCGGCAGGCCGACGATAAACCCTTTGGGGGCGGCGCCGGCATGGTGCTGATGGCCGAGCCGATATTTAAGGCTGTCGAAGCGCTTTCGCCGGCCAATTCTCTGAGGAAGATAATTCTGACGAGCGCGCAGGGCGCGCTCTTCAACCAGGCGAAGGCCCGCGAACTGGCCCGCGAAGGAGACCTGGTAATTATTTGCGGGCGCTACGAGGGGGTTGACGAGCGTGTCGCCATGGGGCTTGGCGCCGATGAAGTATCTATCGGCGGTTACGTCCTCTCAGGGGGAGAAGTTCCCGCCCTTGTCGTCATAGATGCGGTCGCGAGGCTCGTCCCGGGTGTAGTGGGTTCGCCCGAGTCCCTCGAACAGGATTCGTTCAGCAAGGACTTGCTTGGATGTCCCCAATTTACCCGGCCGCCTGAACTAAGAGGTATGAACGTGCCGGATGTCCTTGTTTCGGGCCATCATGCCGAAATCGCGAAGTGGCGCAGACGCGAAGCCATCCGCAAGACGTTCAGAAACCGGAGGGAGCTTCTTGCCGGCGCTTCGCTTACGCCGGAGGAACAAGAGTTCGTCAAGCTGCTCGAACGAAGTGAAGATTAGAGGAGGCTAGAGGAACGAGAGACCGGAGTTTGTCAGGAAATGGATTCCCGCTTTCGCGGGGAATGACAAGAATGGCGGGCCGTTTCACCCAGTTTGCCATGGGTGCTTTATCGTACGGCCGCCGATAAACGCCGGGTAGGCGCTACGTGGAGGAAGAAAAATGAACCTTTTGGATGTTGTTGAAAAAGAGCAATTGCGGACTGATTTGCCGCAAATCTCGGTGGGTGATACCGTCCGGGTCAGCCTCAAGATAGTGGAAAGCGGGCGCGAGAGGGTTCAGGCGTTCGAGGGCATAGTCGTCGCCCGCAAAGGCAAAGGACTACGCGAGACGTTTACCGTCAGGAAAGTCACGTTCGGCGTCGGAGTCGAACGCGTGTTTCCGCTTCATTCGCCGCGGCTGCAATCGATCGAGACCGTCGCGCAGGGAAGAGTGAGGAGAGCGAAACTGTACTACCTCAGGGGCAAGATCGGCAAGAAATCACGCGTCAAGGCTCGCGGCGTCGCGCGCGCCGTGGAGGCCGGCCCCGGAGAAAGCTCCTCCTGAAAAAGGGGAAAGACGAAAGGAACAAGACGAAAGGGAAAGCCTGCGCGTTCGCAGGAGCGAGAGAAAAAACAGTGGAAATCCCTGACCTCGATTTCAAAACCATGAGCTTGCCGGAGATCGAGGTATGTTTGGCGGGCCTGAAGCCGCCTTTCCCTGAAAGGATACTGACTGCGCTCAAGCGAGATGGCCGGGCAGGCGCTTTGAAGCTGTGCCGGGGGCTGATCTCAAAACAGAGAGAAGCCAACCGGATTAAAGCGCGGATCGACAAGTTGCTCATTTATGAGCGGGAGGCCCGCGCGCAAGGACACAAGATCGTTGCCGGAGTCGACGAAGCCGGTCGGGGGCCTATCGCCGGGCCGGTCGTTGCGGCGGCGGTAATCCTCCCACCCGATGCGGGGTTCCCTGAGGTTAATGACTCGAAACTGCTCACCGATGCGCAGCGTCGGAAGGCGTTCAAGATTATTGCCGCTTCCGCCGAGATCGGGATAGGCGTAGCGGGCACAGAAGAAATCGACCATTCTAATATCTACAAGGCCAATTCGCTGGCGATGAAACTCGCAATACAGGATATTGGCCGCGTTCCGGACCTTGTCCTTGTTGACGGCAGGCCGGTGGCCGGTTTGGGCGTGCCGCAGCGGGCGATAGTCAAAGGAGACAGACTATCGATGTCGATTGCGGCGGCCTCGATAGTCGCCAAGGTTGTCCGCGATGAGATGATGCTCGAGTTTGACAAGAAATATCCGCAATACAAATTTGCGGAACACAAAGGCTACGCCACGTCCGAGCACCTGGAACTTATCAAGAAATTTGGGATTTCTCCCATCCACCGGCGTTCATTTGCCCCCGTTACGGAATGCGTGGAGCACCGGCTGTTATGAAACACTTCTCCAAAACTTTCATTCTCGCTCTTATTCAATGCGCATTTGTCGCGTGTGCGGCAGAAGCCGCCACGATGGAGGGCAAACTTACGCTCATGGACATAGCCCTGCCAATCTTAGAGGTTCAGCCTCCGGCCATTTCCAAAGCCTATGCGCAATACGCTTACGGGCTTTATCTCATGCAGCAAGAGGACCTCGACGGGGCGATAGAAGCTTTCAAGAAGGCCTCTGAACACGACCCCTCCGCATCGCGCATCCATATTCAGCTCGCTTCGGCCTATCTCCAGAAGGGCATGGTCGAGATGGCAACGATTGAAGCGATCCGCGCGATTCACATGGACCCCGATGATTCCGGCGCGCATATGCTGCTCGGCGCAATGTACACCCATCAAGGAAGATATACCGAAGCGGCGGAACAATTCAGAGAGGTCGTCCGAATTGACCCGACAGATATCACGGCTCTTACGTCGCTCGCCGAAATCTACGAGACCCAGCAAGATTACTACCGAACACTTGCAGCATACAAACAGATCATTGAGACCCGCCCCGATCTGGTGTGGGCTCATAACAAACTGGCGCTCGCCTACATCAAGCTCCGTAATTTTGACAAAGCGATTGCCGAGTTAAGAGCGACGCTCGAGATATTTCCCGATTCCACCGAGGCCCTTTTCAATCTGGGCGTGATCTACGAGATGCAGGGCGATTTCGTGTCTGCCATTGAGCAATTCGAGAAGATCCTCACGCTCGACCCTTCGAACATCGACGCGCGGAAAAAGCTCGGAATCCTGTACGCGACGCTGGAACAATGGGATGAAGCGATTGCGCAATATGAGGCCATTCTCCGGCAGCGCCCCCAGATGGTCAACTATCGGAAGGCGCTCGGATTGCTCTATCTCCGCAACGGCCAATTGGAGAAGGCTCGTGAGCACTTCGAGGAAGCGATAGCCAAGGACCCCGATGACGTGACGGTTCACTATTTGCTGGGCGCGGTGTATGAAGAGCAAGGGAACCTGGATAAGGCGCTCGAGCATTTCATACACGTCACAAGCCTTGACGACGAAGCGCTTAAGGCATATCTCAAACTGGGCCTTCTCTACGGCGAGAAGAATATGCCCGACATGGTCATCAAAGCGCTTAAGAAAGCCATCGAACTGGGCGCGCGCAAAGAAGCGGTCTATCTATTGCTCGGCACCGCTTACCACCAGCAAAAGAACAACACAGAGGCCTTAGCAGCCTTTGAGGAAGCGGCTCAAATCAATCCGCAAAGCAAGATCGCGCACTTCCGGCTCGGCGTTTTGTATGAGGAGCAGGCCCAGATAGAGAAGGCGGTCGAAGAACTGAGGAAAGCGATCGATCTCGACCCTCAGAACGCAGAAGCGCTCAACTATCTCGGATATATGTTCGCGGAGAAAGGGGAGAACCTCGAAGAAGCGACGGGACTCATCAGACGCGCGCTGGACATCGAGCCGGATAACGGTTATTTCCTTGACAGCCTTGGCTGGGTTTACTATCAACAGAACAATTTCGAAGAGGCGCTGAAGTACTTACAGGATGCATTGGAGAACATCGAAGAGGACGACCCTGTCATACGCGAGCATCTCGGCGACGTTTACTTCAAGCTCGAACAGCCCGAAAGGGCTCGCGAAGAGTGGGAACGTTCCCTCGCGCTCGATCCCGCAAATGAAGCGGTCACGAGGAAAATCGGTGGTCTCAAAGTCGAGCCGCAGTCCGAGACGAGCGCCGTGGCGCCATGAGAACATAGTTTCAGGTTTCAAGTTTCAGGTTTCTGGTTGAACACCAAAGAAGCTGATGCTGGGTGATTCCCGCCTTCGCGACAATGATCAGGAAAGAAAATTGGGGACACGATGCCGCATCGTGTCCCCAATTTTCTGCAGTGTCCCCGATCTTCGCTAATACCCATGCCCTCTGAGCCGTGTAAAGAACGCTTTGAGAAGCGCTCCGCACTCTTTCTCCATCACGCCCGTGGTCATGTTGACTCGGTGATTGAGGCGTGAGTCCTGAAGGATGTTCATGAGCGAGCCTGCTGCCCCGGTTTTGGGGTCCCACGCTCCAAACACGAGTTCCGGGATGCGCGCCAGCACAATGGCGCCCGCGCACATGACGCACGGCTCGGGCGTCACATACATAGGCGTCTTTTCGAGCCGCCAACTGCGCAGAGCGGAGGCCGCCTGCGTTATTGCGATTATCTCGGCGTGCGCGGTAGGGTCGTTGAGCAGTTCCCGCTGATTGTGCGCCTTCGCGATTATTCGCCCTTCGTGAATGATAACGGCGCCCACGGGGACTTCCTGAATATCAAACGCTTTTTGGGCTTCGCGAAACGCGATGGCCATGTATTCTTCGTGCTTCATAGGAGTGAATTCAACGACCGCACGCTAACCCTTGATATGTTTGGCCACTTCCTTACCGAATTCGTAACACTGCTTGAGCTCATCCGGAGAAGGCATAAACTTGATGTCCAGGCGTTTCACAACGATCTTTACGCCAGCCTCCTGAAGAACCTTTTCCGCCGCTTCGGCTCCTCCCGCGCTCCAGCCGTATGAACCAAAAGCGGCCCCCACCTTCTCCTTCGGGCGCAGCCCCTTCAAGTCCTCGAGAAATGGCGCGAGCGCTGGCAGCATACCGCGATTAATCGTGGAGGTTCCGACAAGTATCCCTTTCATCAGCATGCAATCGCAGACAGCGTCGCTCCGGTCGGAAACCGCGAGCCTCGTAAGCTTCGCGGGCACGCCCTTCGAGACGATTCCCTCGATTATTGCGTGCGCCATAAACTCAGTTGCGCGCCACATCGTGTCGTACACAACGAGGGCCGCCTTTTCCGCTTCGCCTTTGGCCCAACGCATGTATGCGTTGACGATCTTTTCCGGCTTGCGCCAGATGAGACCATGACTGGGGGCGATCATATTTATGCTAAGGTTCAGTTTTTCTATTTCCTCAATCTTCTTGATAACAGCCGTCGACATCGGCATGAGGATATTGGCGTAATATTTCGCCGCCTCCTGCATGACGACGGCCTCGTCGTAATCCTCGACGAAACGCTCGGTCGAGGCAAGATGCTGGCCAAAGGCGTCATTCGGCAGCAATAGTTCTTCCTCGGGGATATATGTGAACATGCTGTCGGGCCAGTGAAGCATTGGCGCCTCGATGAAGCTGAGCGTCTTCTTGCCGAGCTTTATCGTATCGCCGGTCTTCACGATCTGGTAGTTCCAGTTGCCGAAGTAGTTCTTTTCGAGGCCGTCTTTGCACCGCGCATTGCACACCAGCTTCGCGTTCTTCGCCACCGAAAGCAAGGCGGCGAGCGCGCCCGAGTGATCGGTCTCCACATGGTTCGCAATCACGTAATCGATCTTTTCGGGGTCCACGAGAGCGCGAACCCGCTCGAGCATCTCGCCGGTGAACGGAGCATACACACTGTCGATAACCGCGGTCTTTTCGTCCATCGCGAGATATGCGTTATATGTTGTGCCTCTCGGCGTCGTGTACGTATATCCGTGAAAGTGTCGGACGTCCCAGTCGACCGCTCCGACCCAATATACGCCTTCGGCGACCTTAACTTCACCCGTCAGGCTCATGTCTGTATCCTCCATGTTCAAATTCCGGGGTCAGGTTTCAGATACAACTCGTGTCTTTTGCGCGATTGAACACGGCGCGGAAAGTGATCCGAAAAAACTGGCAAAGACTCCCCTAATTCGGAAGACGATGCGGCGCCCTTAATTTGGTGACACGATGCCGCATCTTGTCCCCAAATTAAGGGAGAGGCATTTTCTCCGCTGCCCTCTTATGCGAACACGGTCCCGAAATAATGCGGAGGCATTTTTCAGGACCGTGTCATGTCAGAATCGACGAACGAACCAAGTCAATTTTTTCGGCTGCGAAAGAGTACTAACTTCTCGGGCTACGGCCGCCGCGGAATCCACCGCCACCACCGCCGCCTCTGCTGTCACGGTAGCCGCCGCCACCGCCGCCCCTGCGTCCGCCGCCACCACCCCTGGAGCCTTCCGGCCGCGGGCGTGCCTCATTGACATTAAGGCTGCGCCCCTTGAGGTCCTTGCCGTTCAGGTTCTTAATGGCTGCTTCTGCCTGGGTTTTGTCGGGCATTTCAACAAACCCGAACCCTCTGGACTCCCCGGAGAACTTGTCCTTGATGATGTTGATCGACGCAACTTGTCCGAATGCCTCGAAGGCTTGTCTCAAATCGCCGTCGGTCACCGTGTTCGCCAGATTGCCTACGTAGATGTTCATCTAACTCGCTTTCCTTTCTGGGCGCCATCGCCCACTGTCCGATTAGCTTCTCCGCGCTGTCACAGGCAACCCGGAGAACAGTTGAGCCGGGAGACCATCAAAAACTTACAACCTCTCCAGGCAATCCCACACCTTTTTCTCGAAATACAAAACATACGATTCTACCGGAATTCATTTGAATACGTTTGATCTCCTTCACCAAATATAGCCACATGATGGATAAATGAGCAAGCTTTCGGGATTGATGGCGTGTCGGAATCCTTGGCTATGGCCTTTTCGTAAGTGGCGGTTGGGTTGGCAGCAATATCATATCGGCGGAGAGGGAGGGATTCGAACCCTCGATAGAGTTTCCCCTATACACGCTTTCCAAGCGTGCTCCTTCGGCCTCTCGGACACCTCTCCTCCGTGCTCTCGATTTGAAAGGATACCAGAACAATAGAGGCGGTGTCAACATACGCGACGAAAATCGGGATATGACGCCGCGAATGGAAAACCAGAGACACGATGCCGTAAATGGAAAACCGGGAAAATCGGGGACGTGATGCCCCATCGTGTCCCCGATTTTGCCTAGATATTTCTCGAAGGACATAGCTCTCGAACGACGCAGGCGTCGTGGTTAGGCTTCCTGGCGAAACACACCCGCCGGCCGTGGAAAATCAGGAGATCGGAGCATATCTTCCAGTCTTCCTTCGGCAACAGGGCGCAAAGGTCAGCCTCTATTTTATCAGGGTCAGTGTTCTTCGTGAAACCAAGACGCTGGGCGAGCCGCTTGACGTGCGTGTCGACCGCTATCCCTTCGACGACGTTGTATGCGTGGGCAAGCACGATGTTGGCTGTTTTCCGGGCGACTCCCGGCAGTTCGAGCATCTCTTCCATTGTCCTCGGCGGCTTGGAATCAAACTTCTCGATCAGCGTCTGACACGCGCCGCGTATGTTTTTCGTTTTGTTCCTGAAAAAACCTGTGGACCGAATATCCTGCTCGAACTTCTCTTGCGGGACTTTCAGATAGTCTTCCGGCGTGCGGTATTTCCTGAAAAGCTCCTTGGTCACCATATTGACGCGTTCATCCGTGCACTGAGCCGACAGGATAGTGGCGACCAGAAGATCGAGCGGAGTCGAATACCTGAGCTCAGTCCCCGCATCCGGGTACTCTTTCCTGAGAAGGTCTAATATTTTCCTGGCTCGCTTGCGCTCGCTTTCGAGCGATACTTTCCTTGTTGGCACGACATAACCTTTCCGCCGAGTCCGGGAATATTCGAAAATATTTGCATTTAGTATCGCACAAATCCTCAAAAACCGCAACCAGTTCCGACGCGTTGTCGAAAGGATATCTCGTATGACAACTCTATCATGAGGAGCGGAGCGGCGAAGAATCTCGCATCTTCTTGCAGTTTTGCGGCTGAAAACAGAGATTCTTCGCTTCGCTCAGAATGACACGGGGGTTTTGAGCAACACGCCTCTAACGATCTAAGACCTGCCGGATTTTTCTTGTCAGTTTCTCCACGGTGTAGGGTTTCTGGATGTAGTCCATTTCTTTCTGAAGTACGCCGTGGTGGACGATGGCGTCGTCCGTGTAGCCCGACATGTAAATGACTTTCATGTCCGGCCTGATTTGTGAGAGGCGTTTGGCGAGTTCTGGCCCGCTCATCTCGGGCATCACTACATCGGTCAGCACGAGATGAATCGGCCCTGTGTGTTGTTCGCAGGCAAACAACGCGTCGCCCGCATGAGCCGCTTCGAGGACGTTGTAGCCCTGGGTCTGAAGAATCAACATTACCAGTTTTCGGACCCCTTCTTCGTCCTCTACGAGCAGAACCGTCTCGTTTCCGCGAGCGAATTCCCCGCTCTCTTTTTCGTCCGCATAGGCGGGTTCTTCATCCACCCTTGGAAGATAAATCTTGAAGGTGGTCCCTTTGGTCGGCTCGCTGTAGACCCAGATGTCGCCGCCGCTCTGCTTCACAATTCCATGGACTGTCGCCAGACCCAGCCCGGTTCCTTTTCCTTTTTCCTTTGTGGTGAAGAAAGGCTCGAATATTTTTTCCTTCGTTTCCTGGTCCATTCCTGCGCCGGTGTCGCTTACGGAAAGCATCACATAACTGCCGGGTTTTGCGCCCGAATGGTTGCGCGCATATATCTCATCCAACTCGACGTTAGCGGTGCCGATGGTAAGTTTTCCGCCGCAAGGCATCGCGTCGCGGGCATTAACCACGAGATTCAGGATGACCTGTTCGATTTGTCCCGGGTCAGCCTTGACCGTTCCCAAGTCGCTGGCCGGCATGATCGCAAGTTCAACATCTTCGCCAATCACGCGGCATAGCATTTTGTCGAGGTCCGCAAGGAGTTCATTCAGATTAAGAATACTCATTTCCATAACCTGGCGGCGGCTGAACGCGAGAAGCTGCCGTGTCAGGTTGGCGGCGCGGTTGGCCGCCTTTCCCATCTCCTCGATATTTTCTCTCAATGGGTCGCTGTCCCTGAGTTCCATCAGGCACAGTTGGCAATATCCTATGATGACCGTCAGCAGGTTGTTGAAATCGTGGGCTATGCCTCCGGTCAAGCGGGCGATGGCCTCCATCTTTTGAGCTTGCCAGAACTGCTCCTCGAGGGCCGCCATTTCGTTTTCGGCCTTCTTGCGTTCGGTGATATCCTGCATCATGCCGACACAGTGATGTTTTCCTTCCGGGGACTCAATCAGGCGGAGAGACTCGTAGAACCATTTGTATGAGCCGTCTGCCACCTGCCAGCGATATTGGTGCTCATGATACCGTTTCTCCGAGAGTTTCTTGAGACCCTCGAATATGACGGGCGCATCCTCCGGATGGATACGGTCAGCCCAAAAGGAGGATTTTGACGTGAAATCCTCGGGCAGAAAACTGGTGATGTTCTTTATGTTTTCCGTCACATAGATGGCGCCATAGTTCCCATCCGCTTCGCTTATAAAACAAGCGACAGGCAGAGATTCGAGCATTACGGACAACTGCTGACTAGTCTGATTGAGTTCCTTTTCGGTTTGTTTGCGCGCCAGCATTTCCGCCATAAGCGCAGCGGTTCTGGCTTCCACTTTCTCTTCCAGTTTTTCATTGAGGACGCGGAGTTCTTCCTTAGCCTTGACGAGTTCGAGGTTGTTCTGGTAGGCGGTTTCGTATGTGGAGAGGAGGAGGTCGAGGATTTGCATGCGATCGGCGGTAATGAAATAGTTCTCGCCGAGAAAGTGGACGTTCAATCCCAGGTCTGCCCTTGCGCCCTTCCTGAGTTCAAGGTTTGTAATCACGTGCTGAATCCGAAGCAAGAGGAGCTTCTCGTCATAAGGCTTCACGATGAAGTTGTTCGCTCCGCTTTGCAGACCCCTTATGACGTCTCTCGGGTCGGAAAGGGAAGTCAGAAGTATGACCGGAATATTCTTGAAGGCGGTGTCGCCCCGCATCTCGCGGCATAGTTCGTAGCCGTCCATTTCCGGCATGACAATGTCGCTGATTACGAGGGTCGGTTTGCAGGCTCGCATGGCCGCGAGAGCTATCCTACCGTTGCCTGCGGCGGAGACATCGTATCCGTTTCTCTCCAGCAGGTATTGCAGTTGCCCGGCCTGCGTCGGGCTGTCTTCGACGATCAAAATCCTGGCGTTGTCAATCATTGTCGGACCTCCGTCCTGAGGCGTCAAACCTTCATGGCTTGTTGCCAAATACAATTCCGCTTCGCAGCTCTGGCAGAATTGTCATTCTGAGAAGTTAAGCGATGAAGGATATCTCATTTTCGCATAAATATGTGACCCCTTCATAAGCCCGGCCAGCATGGGCGCGATCTTGTAAGATGGAAGCACATACGACGCGCCGCCGAGGCGAATCGCCTCGCCGGGCATGCCATGGACGAGGGAAGTTTGCTCGTCCTGGGCGATTGTAGT
>CAYVDS010000020.1:7878-15341 GCA_964450145.1 uncultured bacterium | reverse complement strand
CCCTCGTCCTTCATATGCTTCAATTCACGGGCGCCGTCTTTTCCCATGCCTGTCAGCAACACGCCTACGATGTTTGCCTTGTACGCCTCCAATGCGGAACGAAACAGGAACGAGACCGAAGGGCGGAGGCCGTTCTCGGGCTCGCCCTCACTCAGAATGATTCCATTGCTGGGGGTCACGCCCATGTGAAAGCCGTCGGGGGCCACGTAGGCGTGTCCGGGGAGGGGAACCTCGCCAAATGCGGCGAGGTGTGCGGGAAAACCGGTGGATCGCGCGAGCCATTCCACAAGGCCTTGCGCGAATCCCTGTGCAATATGTTGAACGACTAAAACCGGCGCGGGCAAATCCTTGGGAAGGCCGGATAGCACTGTCTGGAGCACGAGCGGCCCGCCTGTCGACGCGCCAATGACGACAAGCTTTATGTCCACCGGCTTATGCTCAAGTTCTATCTCGGGTGGAGGCGCGACCGCAAGCGGAAGCTTATCTTTGCGTGTGCGGGCCCACCTCCGCACGACTTTGACCTCCGACATCAACTTTACGGTTTGGATTAGCTCTTTCGCCATTTTCTCGTGGTCGGGGTGGCCGATGCCGACGGGTCTCGGAACAAATGCGAGCGCTCCCGCCTCGATTGCGTGGAACGTGTTGGCGACCTCATTTACGGACGAACTTCCGCTCACGATGATTATCGGGGTTGGGAACGTCTCCATTATTCTCCGAGTGGCTTCGAAGCCGTCCATCTTCGGCATGTGTATATCCATGGTGATGACATCCGCCTTGTTCCGTTCCAGAAAATCGAGCGCGGCCTCTCCGTTATTCGCTGTTGCAATCACGTCTATTTCCGGGTCGGACCCGAGTATGTGAACCAGGAACTCCCGGATTACGGCTGAATCTTCGACAACCAGGGCTTTGATCATTTAGCCTCCACGCTTATATCAGCTTCGCTATGACTTCCAGCAGGTTGCTCTGCTCAAATGTGCTCTTCACAATGTAGGCGTTTGCTCCGACATCGATGCCGCGCTCCCGGTCTTCACGCGACTCGAGCGCAGTCACCAATACAACAGGCAGGTCGGAGAGCTTCTGGTCGGCGCGGATTTTCGCCGTAAGCTCGAACCCTTTCATCCTTGGCATGTCGACGTCGGACACGACGAGGTCAAATTCGTCAGTCCGCAACGTCGCCCATGCGTCGGAGCCGTCAACGGCGGTTTTGACGTGATATCCGGCGGTCTCCAATATGTTCTTAATCAGCGTTCTTGCGGTAATGGAATCTTCTGCAACCAGTATCAAATTTCCTTTCCTATCCTCCTCTTCTTGCATTTTCACAACGCGTCCCGAGACGGAGCTCATCTTCGTCGCCGATTTCATCAGGTCGGGAACGTTTAGAATTGGGACGACCTTGCCTGTTCCCAGAACCGCGGCGCCGGATATATTCCGGACGCGCGAAAGCTGTTTCCCGAGACTTTTTGCGAGCACCTCGACTTCGTTCAGAATATCATCCACAATGAAAGCAATTCGTCTCTCGCCGGAGGCGAGAACTACGACGTATTCCAACGAATCCTCGGACGAGTTTCCGCTGGAGCCGTTTGCCGCGGGTTTCCTCGCCAGCTCCAGAACGTCAGTCAGCCTCGCTAACGAAAGGGTCTGCCCGTCAATCTTGATTACCTCTTTGTTTTCAACGGTTTTGATCGCATCCTTGCGTATCCTTGACGCTCGCTCAACGTTTACCGTTGGAAGAACAAATAGATGCGCGTTCGTACGAACGAGCACTCCTCGAAATGTGGCCAGCGTTATTGGAAGGACGATTCGAAGCGTTGCGCCTGCCCCTCGCCGCGATTCAAATGACACGGCGCCGCCCAGTTTCTCAACTTTCTCCTGCACTATGGCGAGGCCCAGCCCCCTGCCCGAGAGGTCGGTAATGATGGGGCTTGTCGAAAAGCCCGAACGGAACACGAGCGATAGCGCCTCGCGCTGATCCATCTTCCGGGACTCGTCTTCAGAGACAACACCCATCTTGTGAGCGGCGGCCCGCGCAGCCTCCACATTGATTCCATCTCCGTCGTCGGTGATCAGAATCTCGACTTTGCCGCCTTCCTTTTGCGCGATGTTGATCGCGATAGTCCCCTTCAACGATTTTCCGTTTCGGGCGCGTTCCTCGGGCTTCTCTATTCCGTGGTCAAGGCAATTTCTGACGATGTGCATGAGGGGGTCCTTCATCTCCTCCAAAATGCGTCTGTCTATTTCGATTTCTCCTCCGCGTATCAGCAATTCCGCCTCTTTGTCGGAGTCCCTTGATAAGTCACGAACGAGTTTCGGGAAAACCTCGAGGAACGTCGAGAAGGGACACATCAATACTTTCTTGATGTCCTCGAGAAAATCGCTGACTACTTTGGCGGTCTGATGACCGTCACGTTCGGCCGATTTTGTTATCTCTGCTAATCGGGTTTCGAGTGACTTGACATAGTCGGCGGACCACTCGACAAACTCCAGAAGCTGCCCGTTTCCTCCAGCGTCCTTATAAGCCCTTTGTTGCGTGAGCGCATCCGAACTCGCCTTCGACCATCTCTTCCCCCATTCGGCCAACGAAGTCGAGAATTCCCGGAGTTCTCCCGCCCGCTGGCTCGTCGTCAGTTTTGCGAGGAGCAGTTCCTCTGACTGGAGCAAGAGCGATTCCAGCTTGGATGTTGCTATTCGGACGGTGTCCGTCGGCGTCGCCTTTTCCTCTCTGGCCACCTCGACGGCCGTGGGTCTCGCGTGTTTCTTACTTTCAGCCGCCTGCGTGTCGGCTTCCCGTTTCATCCTCGTCTCGCCGTCCTCTTGAGGCATCGCATCGGGCCGGCGCAAAGGAGGAATACCCTTTGATGCGCCTTCCATGTTCTTCACTATTTCTCTGACACGCGCTTTCTGTTCCACGGAAGAGCGTTCTTCTTCCGCTGACACAAGCGATTTGCCGAGAAAAGTGACCGCTGCGTGAAGCGCGTCGAACAAAGCCGACGAGAGCGCCGCTTCCTTGCGTTTCAGCGCAGAGAACACATTTTCCATTTCCTGGCAGACTCTCTCCACTTCGGCGACATTTACGGCGCGGGCGGCGCCTTTCAGGCTGTGCGCCTCGCGGAAGATATTCTCAATGAGTTCCCTTTGTTTTTCGGCAGTTGTCTCTTTCTCCAACGCCATGAGGCCCGAAGCCATGGCGTGTATATGTTCTTCCGCCTCGACCTTGAATGTGGCAAGGAGCATGCTCAAGAAATCGGTTTTCCCTTTATTCATAGGTTTCTCCGTCAAATCCTGTACACCTCCACCAAATTCTTGAGCTTTTGCCCCAACTCATGCAGATTCTTCGCCGCGGTTTCGGATTGTCTGCTGCCGGCTACGTTTTGAGCGCTTGCTTGCCGTATGCTCTCCATAGCCACGGCCACCTGGTCCATGCCCACCGACTGTTGCTGGTTCGACGCTGCAATCTGAGTAGCCGCTTGCGCCGACTCGGCAACACCGTCCGCCAACACCCGGATGGATTCATCGGCTGTCACGGACTGTTTCAAGCTGGCCTCCACCACCTTGCTTCCCTGCTCGGTCACCATAACCGCACTGCTGATGGCTTTTTGAACCTCGCTCAGAATTGCCCGCGTTTGCGCGGTCGCCTGTTTCGATTGTTCGGCCAGGCTCCTCACTTCCTGTGCCACCACCGCAAATCCCTTTCCCTGTTCTCCCGCCCGCGCCGCTTCAATGGCGGCGTTGACCGCCAACAGATTCGACTGCTCCGCCAGATCGTTGACCGTCGCATTTATCTCTCCAACGGCGCGGCTCTGTTCGCTCAGCTTCACGATGCTGTCGGCGATGGACGCCATCTGTTGCCGGATGCTACCCATTCCCCCGGCCAACTCTGCTACGGACTTCTTGCCGTTCTGGGCCGCTTGCGCGGCCTTTTGCGCGCTGTCTAAGACGTACTTCGCTTTTTGAGTCGAGAGCTGCGAGGTCTGCTTGACTTCCTCGACCGTGGCCGTCGTTTGGCTGACTGCCGTCGCTGTTTCAGTTGCTCCTGAGGCGAGTTGCGTTGTCGCCGCGAGTATTTCGCTCGATGATGACGCAAGAACATTGACGCCATCCCGGAGTCCCAAGCTAATCTTCTTGATGCTCCGATCCAGGAAAATGACGAGCAAGACGCTCACCACCACCGCAAACAATCCGGAAAGAAAGAAGAGCCGGGCCGAGGTCTGCGCGGTTTGCATGGATGCCGCCGTGCGCAGTTCTGCTGTCTTCTTCGCCTCATCCCCGAGTTCTTTGGCAATGGCTCGGATTTTCTCATGGCGTTCTTCCTGTACGCCGACCCCTAACTGCCTTGCTTCTTCAACTTTTCCCTCATGGATTAAGGCGATCTGTTCGTCACGTGTCTGCCGGTATTCGTCCCGGGTGGTTTTCAACTCCTCGAGACGGCCGAGAAACTTTGGGTCGCCCTGCCCGCTTTCAAGAAGGTTCTTCAACACTTTGTCAATTTCTTTAGTGCGATTCAGTATGTCCCGTTCGAGCGCGTCTCTGGCTGATTTTTCGGAAGCCAGAGTCATTTCGAGGATTTGCGAACGCTGACGATTCAAATTGGACCTCAGTTCGAGGAGATTCTCGACGCGCGCGAAATCCTGTTCAAAGAGCCTTTTCTGAGACGTCTGGACCGCAGTCATGCCTCGATAGGCTATTACGACGACCGCCGCGAGGAAAACGATTATCAATCCAAAACCTGCGAGAAGCTTGCTACGAAGCGAAAGCCTGACGAACCACTTCATGAGCGTTCCCCTTTCACGCCGACCTAGTCGACCTCTTCGTTTACGATAATGCCCTTGTCCGACAAAAGCTTATTGGCGTCGAGAATGACCACCTGCTCATCGGTTACGCCCTTAAGGTACTTCTCTCGGATGCCGGTCAAAGTGGGGAGAGCCTGCTGGATTCCGGCAAGCGGAATGTTCCGGAGACCGATGACGTCATCGACAAGAATGCCGAATTCCATTTTGTGATTGCGAACGACAATAAATCTATTAAGGTCAGTCAAGCCCTTTTCAGGAAGCTCAAAGAACTTTTTCAAATCGATGACCGACACTATCTGGCCGCGCACATTTACTATCCCGCAGACAAAGGGAGGCGTGCACGGCAGGGGAGTCAATTCCTGAAGGGGATAGACTTTGCCGGCAAACGAAGACTCTATTCCGTAGTGTTCGTGCGCCACAAGGAACTCTACAATCTCGATGCGCTTCCCCTCGTCTTTCGTCTGCTTCGGTTTCCTTGCGAGTGCATTGGCCCTTGCCGCAAGAATTTTCCTCATTTCCTCGGGGTCGGGCATCCAGCCGCTTTCAATCGTCCCGCGTGCTTTCTCTATGCGGCTGTGGACATCCTGCCAGCGAATTTGTATTGTGACGCCGTCATCTGCGTTTTCTTGCATACGCGTTCCTCCCGGCAGTCAATGACTTCACGATTTCCGCGAGCCTTGCCGCGGTCACCCCGCCGGATTCGGGTACGATTTCCTCCGGCCGACAAGCACTTAAGAGCGAAAGGACGTTGCTGAAGTGTTTTCTCGATTCTTTGGATTTTCCCTGCCACAACGCGAGATTCCCCAGCGCAATGTGAGCAAGCACAAAGTTCTGGTCGAGATAGAGCGTTCGCTTGAACGATTCGACTGCCTCTTCGCCCTGACCGCGTTCGACGAGAATAATAGCGAGGAGATAATGCGAAACTGGGTTCAGCCTGTCGGCATCGAGCGATTTTTTGCACCACTCGAGTGCTTCTGCGAGCTTGCCCTGATTAGCGTATGTTCGCGCCTGCTGAATCATTGCCAGGCTATCGTGCGCATTGCAGGATATGAGCCCCTGAATTTTCTCCGAGGCTTCCTCGTAACAGCCGCGCGTAGAAAGCGCAACCGCCTCGCTGTATCGGTTTTCCTGCGTAAGTTGCGGCTCACGCGCAATATTAGTCTCGTCGGGAGTTTCGACGAAGCAGACAGAATGAGACGCCGCCTCAACGGGCGGTGGGACCTCGATTTCCGTGTTCGCAGGCATTGCAACACTGGGAGCGAAATGCGAACTTTCGCCTTCCGGCTGTCTCGCTTCCCCGTTCTCTTTCCTGTAAAGGATCGCGCCGGGGAAATTGACCGTGACAAATTCCGAGAAAAGGAACTGCGAAACCTCCGCAGGGCTCACTATGAGCCATCCGCCGTCCGCAAGAGAACGGTTGAGATTCTGCACCACTTTCTTCGCGCGCGACGGCTCGAAATACATCAGCATGTTCCGGCAGAAAATGACGTCCATAGCGTTCGTGTTGTTTGCCAGCGACGGATAAACATCCTCGGCGAGATTGAGGTAGCAGAAAGTCACCATCCTCAGAAGGTGGGGGAGAGCCTCATAACGGCCATCCCTTCTCTTCCTGAACCATCTGTCTCTTATCCACGGCGGCGTATCTCGAAACGACCACTCTCCGTATTTTCCGTCCGCCGCCTTCTTGAGAAAACGTGTGTTAATATCCGCCGCGAGAATTGTGATGTTCCATTCGTTGAGGTCCGGTATCATCTTGTTGAGCAATATCGCGATGGAATAAGGCTCCTCACCGGTGCTGCAGCCCGCGCTCCATATTCTCATCCTCTTTTCGGTTCTCCTGCGCGAGGTAATCAACTCCGGCAGCACATGGGTTTCGAGAATGTCGAAGGTTTTCTTCTCCCGGAAGAAATAGGTTTCGCCGACGGTAAGATGGCCCGCGAGAATTTCGATGTCGCTCCTGTCGAATGATGAAGAAAGAAGCCACTGGATGCAGGATTCCTCGTCATCGAAGCCAAAATCGCGCGCCGCCGAATGGATTCCGCGCTCGAGGTCGCGCCGGCGATCCCTTGGGAAATGCAGACCGATGCGGTTGGCAACGAACTCGCTAACTTGCGCGAGCAGTGTATCGGAAATCACTCGATTCATTCATTTCTCGCTTCGGCGGATGCCGACATAGCTTCCTGTAATGCCTTCTCCTCTTGCAGAGAAAGAAACGAGTCGAGGTCGTGAATGAACGTCATTCCTTCTCGGAGCGCCGCCACGCCTTCAACGTACTTGAGGTTCGGGAATATTTCCTCCTTAGGGATCACTTCGCCCTCCGAAAGCTCAATTGCCCCCGTAACTGCGTCAATCAACAGTACGACGGACCGCCTTGAGGTGCGGGCGATTATCATCTGGTCGGTCAAACTCAATTCCCGTTCGGGCAAATGGAACCGCTTTCTTATATTCAGAACCGGAATAACCCTACCCTGCACGTTGACAACGCCGAGCACGATATCCGGCGCTTCCGGCAGAGCAGTTACCTCGACTGCGCGCACAATCCTCTCAACAGCGGAGAGACGGAGGGCGTATCTTTGCCCATCCAGTGTGAAGACCACGAGTTTGACCAGCTTTGCCATATGAGCCATCCTCCCTATCGCCCAGTCCAGCTCTCGTCTATGCTCCGGAATCTGCCTT
>CAYVDS010000020.1:5823-7868 GCA_964450145.1 uncultured bacterium | reverse complement strand
ATACACGGAAGTCAAAATGTTCCTCGGAGGTAACACGCAAGTCTCATACCAGATTTCCTCACTGGCGAAAATTCCTACGGCGATGTAGGGCTATTCCTACACGCGGCATTCTCACTGGCGGATTCGACTCACGCTATGCTTCCGAAAAGGGGTGGATATTTGGGCAACACTCGAATAAAACGCGTCCCATGTTTGGACAGTATGGTTCAGAAGCAGACACCGTCGGGCTGCCGACAGTCATTCTCCTACCAATGACGCCAGCGCGTCAGATTATCGCATATTTCGCTTGCGCCGACTGTAGGCCGCATATATAATGTGGAAACCGTTACACAATAGGTTGCGTTGGACGTGATGGGGGTGCGTTATGCTTGGCGCAAGTGCGTGTCTCGTTGGTTTGAATACTCGCTTCGATGGGGGTAACAAGCTGGATTCGACCGTCCACAGGCTGTTTGTCGAGGGGGAAATAATCCCGTTTTGTCCGGAGCAACTCGGAGGCTTAAGCACCCCTCGCCTGAGGGCCGAAATCGAGCAGGGGTCCGGCGAGGATGTCCTCGATGGCAAATCCGCGGTCCTTCTTGAAGACGGCACAGATGTGACGGTTCAGTTCCTGCGAGGGGCCAGCGAGGTTCTGAAGGCAGTTAAGGAACTGGGAATTAAGAGAATCTACATGAAGACAAAGAGCCCGTCGTGCGGGGTAGGGAGGATATATCTGTCTGGCAAACTGCAGAAAGGGAACGGCGTGTGCGCAGCCTTGCTTCTGCGTGAAGGGATTGAACTGATAGCGGTCTAATGATATAATCCGTCCGCTTACAGTGGGGTCGCAGGTCAAAAGTCGAAGGTCGCGGGAGCTAAGAGTCATAAAAGGAGAGTTTGTTCATGCGCGTCGGCACAATGATTGAGCCAAAGAAGATTGCGCGGGCGTTCCTCGATACCGACGGCAAGCACACGCTTGCCGGCGAGGCGAGGCGGCTGATCGAGGCCGGAGCAAACCACATCGAAATCAGCGGGGAAGCGGTCGCCGCTTTGCCGGGGCCGTTGCGGGAGCGATTCCGCGAGGAAGCCTCCGGCGGCTTAAAGGAGCTTCACGAGAAACAGGGCGTCACGTTCTCGGTGCAGTTGCCCTTCATGGGAGGCGTCAATTTCACGACGAGTATCGATTCCATTCGCCGTGCTTCGATCGAAGTGGCAAAGAATCTCGCCCAGCAGTCTTCTCCTCTCGAACCGGTAACGTACGTGCTGCACATTTCCGGTTTACTCGAGGATTTGATGGGCGTCGGCCTTCGCGACCAGCGGGTGATTGAGGCATATCTTTCGTACGCAGTCGAGAGCGTTTCAGAGATTATCAAGTTCATCCCTCCGCAGAAACTGTGCATCGAGAATTTAGAGTATATTGCTTTCGAAAAGCTATATCCACTGGTCGAACGATTCGACACGAAGGTTTGCATGGACGTCGGTCACATCAAATTGAGAAGAGAGGACATCGGCGAGTTTATCTCGAAGTACGGCCCGCGGCTCGGTCAAATCCACATGCACGATGTCACGTGGAAAATGTTCGACAAGCGGGTGACGGTCATGGATGACCATCAAGGGCTTGGCGCCGGAATAATCGAGCCGGACGGCGTCATCCGGATGCTCCGGAAGGCGAACTTCGACGGGCCGGTGGTGCTTGAGGTTCACACGGTGGACCCCATAGATTCGGTGAGGATTCTGAGGAAGGCTATCGAGTCTTAGGGTCATACGCAGCGTGTTGCCCAAAGAGGTTGCAACCATTTGTCATTCTGAGCGAAGCGAAGAATCTCCTGTTTGGAGTCGCAAAACCGTCACAAAACAAGAGATTCTTCGTCGCCCGGGTCTGCGACCCGTCGCTCCTCAGAATGACAATTGCGACGGCGCCAGGAAGAAATCCCTGTTTGAGCGACAGACCGTGTAGCTCTGACTCGTACATAAAAAGGAGAGGTAGAGAGATGATAAGGAAGGTGGACCACATTGGAATAGCGGTTTCCAATCTAGATGAAGCGCTCAAACTGTACCGGGACACTCTCGGC
>CAYVDS010000020.1:0-5813 GCA_964450145.1 uncultured bacterium | reverse complement strand
GGCATGAAGATCGCCTTTATCCCCATCGGGGACACCGAGTTTGAGCTCCTGCAACCGACCGATCCCGGCGGGGCACTGGCAAAATTTCTTGAAAAGAGAGGAGAGGGAGTTCAACATATAGCCATTAGGGTTGACGACGTCGAAAAATCGCTCGAGGAACTTAAAGCCAAGGGACTCAGCGTGATCGACCAGAAACCGAGGCCGGGAGCGGGAGGCGCCAAGATAGCTTTCTTTCACCCGAAAAGCACCATGGGCGTACTCCTCGAAATATGTCAACGCGACTGACGAGATGTGGAGCTGGCGAGTTACGGGTCGCGAGTCTGAAGAAGACAAGAAACAGAAGAAACGAGTGCTAGTACCGCGCTTCCTGAATGAAATGCACTGATTCAGCGACGTTCCCCCCTTTGCAAAGGGCGGGTAAGGGGGGATTTAAAACTTTTATTTCCCAAGGACTTCTACAACTTCTTAAATCCCCTTTTGTCCCCCTCTTTCAAAGGGGGAGCATTGTAACGCTATTTTGGAAGCGCTCTGCTAGACCTTGAAACGTGCCGTCATTTCAGGGGATGGTTTATGCTTTCGATACAGCCGATTGAACATGTGAAGGCTCTTTGCAGTGATGTAGGACCGCGCGGACCGACAACGGAGGCCGAAGCGCGCGCGGCCGCTTATGCGGCGGCGCGTCTTGGGGATTTCGGCGCGCGCGACGTGTCGGTCGAGCCGTTCCGCAGCGTGCCGTCGCTTTGGTGGGCCTTCGAGGTTGCCTCGGGCATAGCGCTGGCTTCGACCGCGATCTACCTGTACAGCCGCGGAAGTGCTTGGGGTTGGTCGGCGCTATTGTGCGCTCTCGCGATTTGCGCAATTGTGGCCGAGTTGAGTTTCTGGAAGGTCTCGCTCAGCAATCTGCTCCCGAAGCGAGTCTCGCAAAATGTTTACGGCAAGATTTCACCAAAAGGTAAAACCGCGAGAAGATTAGTCGTCATCGGCCACCTCGACACGAACCGCACGCCTCTCCTCTTCCATCCAAGCTTGGTCCCATATCTCAATCTTATCTTGATGGCCGTCGCCGGATGCGTTGCTTTGAAGGGACTTATCTTCTTGTTTGCCGGCGTCCAAGACGGCGCGGGCGTACGGGGCGCCGTCCTGATTCTGGACATCCCTGCCGCTGTTGCGCTGCTCGTCATGCTTCACGGCGACCTCTTTTCACCGTTCACGCAGGGAGCAAACGATAACGCGACGGGCGCCGCGGTAACGTTGAGTGTCGCAGAGCTTTTCTCTCGCGATCCGCTTGAACGGACGGAGTACTGGGCTTTGTGCACGGGATGCGAAGAAGCGACGCTAACAGGAATCCGCGCATTCCTTGATAAGCACGGCGAAGAGTTGAAGGACGCCTATTTCGTTGACCTGGAGTGTCTGGGCATCGGCAAGCTCAGATATATCACTTACGAAGGGATGCTCAAAAAGTGCTACAGCAATTCCGGCCTTCTCCGCGCAGCCTCCGAGGCGGCGAAAGCCCTCGGCGACGGCAGTGTTGAGGCATCGCCGCTGAAACTGGGTTACACCGAGACCGCCGTAGTCATCAGCCACGGATTGAGGGGCATTACCGTCATGGCTTTCCCTGAAGGTTCCGAGTTAGTGCCGCACTGGCATCAGACGTCGGACCGGCTCGAAAACATCGACCCCCGAAACCTCGACAAAGCGGTCCGCTTCCTCGTTGCTCTCGCGAGGGAAATAGATTCGTGAGAA
Source organism: uncultured bacterium (assembly GCA_964450145.1). Taxonomy (GTDB): domain Bacteria; phylum Abyssobacteria; class SURF-5; order SURF-5; family SURF-5; genus JACRIR01. Next base: position 4,070 of record CAYVDS010000020.1, on the reverse strand, counting down.
AACCAATCTGGAAACACCAAGGGAAATAGGGACAGACCCACAACGTAGGGTCTGTCCCTATTTCCCCGGACCGTGAGGCGTCAGCCTCTTGCCCGGTAGGTGAACACTTCTTTCTGCAGCGCTTCCGCCCCATTCATTATCCGATATTCCTGCAGAATCTTTGTCAGCTCATAGAATATCTGAACGATGTCGGACGGCCTTCTTTCGGGATGCTTCTGCAAGCATTTCAGGATGAGGTTCATGAGCGAGTACGGGAGATGCCTGCGGATTTCGCCCCCGAGGATCAACGGTTTGTCCATCTTGTAGAGGTAGACTTTTCTTGATAAGGCGTCAATCTCGTGGTCCTGCTGAAACGTGTTGAGGTACTTCCTGTCCAGAGCCGATTTCTTGCCCACGAGTTCGTCGATGACCCGGCCGAGTGAATAGATATCACATCTCTTATCATACCGGCCGTCTTTCCGCATCTGCTCCGGCGCAGCATAGTTGAGCGTGCCTGCTCGCCTGCCTCCCCCCATAAGACGGGAGAGGTCCGTTCTGAATTTGGCCATCTTGTCCTGGCTTAAGCCGAAATCGCAGATGACAACCCAGACTCCGTGGGGGGTCAAATTGTACAGGATATTCGACGGCTTCAAGTCGCGATGGATGACGTCGTTCTGGTGCAGATAATTCAGCCCTGCCACCGTCTGAATCATAATATCCAGCAGGAACGGCAGATCATATTTCTTGTCGTCGAGCAGCATGTGTTCGAGGTTGTGCTGCATACGCGGCATCACAAAGAAGACATTGCCGCCATCCTCGAAAAAATCCACGCCTTTCATAACGTTCGGGTGGTCGAACGCATACTCGGTTTCGCGCCTGAGCGTCTTCTTGAAGCGTTCGGCCTTGTCCGCTGGGGGGCTTGCCCCGAGGTGCTTTATGGCTCTCAACTCACCGGTCCCAAGGTGGCGCGCTTCATCAACCCTGGACATGCCGCCCTTTCCGATTATCTGCACGAACTGGTAGCCGTGTCTTCTGAGGACGCGGCGATACGCTTCGTCAAAACCGTTCTCGTTATGTGAAATCAGACCATTTTCCCTCAACATAATGCGAATCTCTCTATTTATTGCTCTGTCTTCCTCTAGGCGACGGCGCCGCGAAACAGGCTTGCAAAGCCCGAGGGCAGTTCATCCGCGTCAGCCTTCTGCACGAATCCGATGGCGCCAGCCTTCATCGCCTGTTTGATGAGTTCATAATCAAAGTACTTACTGATGATCACGACCTTAGTTTGGGGATTAAGCTGCCGTATCTGCGTGAGCACCTCGAAACCGCTTTCCTTCTCGAGCACCAAATCCAGCAGGACCAGACATGGATTCACCCGCTCAAATTCGAGGATGGCCTCCTTCTCGTCAATCGCCGTCGTCACTTTCCAGTTTATGCTTCTGAAGAAACCAATAATTCCCTTAACCGATTCCAACTCATCGTCAACTATTAATACACCAGTTGCGCATTTCGCAGTCGGCATAGCCTTGTGCCCCCGCTCCCGTCGTTTGAACTGCTCAACACAGATCACACATGTTCTCTTATCTCCCTTATTTTGTGCAAGGGTTGTGCCAAGCTTCGGCCGTGACTCGCGGGCCGCAGGCGTTGCGGCTATCGAGTAGGACAGAGAGTTATAACAGGCTTATTGACAAGGAGTTAGCAAATGGAATGTCAGACGTTATCGGAAGAGACGGTAGAATGGCACAGTGCCCGGTACGAATAGCTTTTCGTAGGGCATTGTGGGCGAGACAAACTTCTTGTGCTTTGTACAAGGTCGGCCCGCATGCCCGCAGGTTTCAACTAACCCTGACTAACGCGCGAAGAACACGGCGCTCATGCCGAGAATCGTTCAAGGGGATTTTAATTATAGATCCGTCAGTGATTCCCGGGGGAAGGCTAAGCCGGCGGGCGTTCATCGTAAATGCAACTCCTTCAATTTCTTGGAAAAATTACCCTCATCCATCCCCAGTTTTGTGGCCGCCTCGCGATTCGAGGCGCTCTCATTGAGCACGCGAGCAATCAGGTCGCGCTCGAATATGCGCAGCGCCTCTTTCAGTGTCATCTCTGTATAATTTTGCGCCACCGGCGCGGTAGACCGCAAGTCGTCGTTTTTCCTCAAGAGTTCCGCCGTGATCACCTTGTCCACCCTCACGACGGCCCACTGGAGCACGTTCTTGAGTTGCCGGATGTTTCCCGGCCATGAATACGACTTAAGGACTTCCATACCTTCCGCGTTAATGGATATCGGTTTCTTGTGGAGTTTCAGGCACTCCCGTTCGAGCAGGTAGCGCGCGAGAGGCTCTATGTCCTCTTTTCGCTCGCGAAGCGACGGGCAGGTGATCCGATAGGTGAGCCGGTATCGCAAGTCTTCCCTGAACGCGCCGCTTCTGGTCATGGCGTCCATGTCGCGATTGGTGGCGGCGATCACTCGCACGTCAACCTTAATCTCTTTTTGTCCCCCGACGCGCGTGATGGTCTTATCCTCCAGAACGCGAAGAAGCTTTGCTTGGGCCTCGTAGCTGAGGTCTCCTATCTCGTCAAGAAAGAGAGTACCGCCTTGGGCGAGTTCGAACTTGCCTTTGCGCTGGTCAACCTGCGTGGCCACTCGTCTGTCGATTCCGAAGAGCTCCGACTCGAGAAGCGTCGAGGTGAGAGCGCTGCAGTTGACCGGAACAAAGGGGGCGTCCTGCCTCTGGCTCTGACGGTGTATGTTGTGCGCAACCAGTTCCTTTCCCGTCCCGCTTTCGCCGCAGATGAGCACAGTGTAATCGCTCGGGCCGACCAGGGCTATTTCCTCACGCAGCCTCTGCATCGCTTCACTGACGCCCACCATGTGGTATCTCTCGTCCATCTGCTGCGAGGTGAGCTCGCGCTCTTGCCGCCGCGACAGAAGATTGTGAAGCACAATGGGGAGCCGCGATGGGACTCGCCATTGATTGGTCCCATCCTCGCGCGCCTTCTTGATTATGTCGTAGGCGCCATGGCTGATGGCTTGCACAGCCATTTCGAGCGAAGCGGCTTCGCTCAATACAACAATATCGAGCCTCGGAAACTCGCTCCGAAGAGCGTTCAGCACTTCCAGCCCAATCTCCCTCTCGAGCACCCAATCGAGGAACACGATTTCGTAGATTGTTTTTCTCAGGAGACGAAGGGCCTCGAGCCGGTCATAGGCAACTGTTACCTCGAAGCCTTCCTCCTTCAGGAAGTTTATGATGCTCTGGACCGTGTCCAGTTCGTCATCAATGATGAGTATCCGGCTTCCTTTATCGGGCAATTCGCTGCCACCTCCTTGTCTTCATCTATTCTGAGGATCCGACCACGCCTTCAGCGCGGTTAATTCCCGAAGAAACGCCTCATAATTCGGGGACATGATGCCCACATCGTCAGCTTATTCGGGGACACCTTGCCGCAAGGTGTCCCCGAATAAGCGACCAGTTTCTTAGGAGCGTCCGACCACGCCTCGGCGTGATTAATCGTGGAAGAAAGGTGAAGCTTGACATCCATCATGTCATTCTGAGCGGAGCGAAGAATCTCTCTGTTGTTTCTTTTGACCTTGAACCTTTGACCTTGAACCTTGAACTTACTTTCTTAGGAGGACACCATGCCGCATGGTGTCCCCGGATTAGTTACGCGCTTTGTGCCAGGTACCAGTACGCTTCCACTGTTGCTATGGCAGATTTGACGTCCTTGTCCGAAAAATCCTTCTGCAGGAAGGCCTCGAGAGCGATTCCTTCGTACCGGTCCAACTCCGCCCGGGCGTCCGAGGCATTCGAGGTCAGCGCGATGATCGGAATCTTCGCTGTGTCGGCCGTTTTCTTGAGGCGGTAGGCAAGCGATATCCCGGAGATCGTGTCTTGCATGTCGAGGTCAAGCAGGATGGCATTCGGGTTTATCTCAGCCACCTTCCGCGTCGCCACCAGGAAATCATCGAGAACGCTCGGGTAGTACCCGCTCTTCCTGCAGTGCGAATCCAACCTGTCCGCAAGTCCGACGTCGGCTGTAAGAATCACCGGCCGTGATTTCGGTAAGACAAAGCAAAACGTTGCCCCTTT
>CAYVDS010000019.1:36604-42912 GCA_964450145.1 uncultured bacterium | reverse complement strand
TCGCATACGCGATGCGGAAAGAGCCTGAAAACATTATGCGAATAAATTCGCACCTACAGAATCCCATCTTGGTTCGTCAATTACGGGACAATCTCCTTTGCGCTCTTTGCGCCTTTGCGTGAGCGATCTTTATTTTCCGAAAAGGATACTGCGGGCTACGACCTTAAAGACGAGATATGTGTCGAGGTAGGGATTGAATGAGGAGACTCGCTCGGTCTCGTCGGTATAGATGGTGCTAATCTCGATAGGGACTACCCTGTATCCGGCGCGAGCCGCGAGGATCAAGAAGGCGGTCTCGGTCTCGTAGCGGCCGGGCCTGAGGTGCGGCTTTATAGCGCGGAGCGCCTCTCGTGAGAACACCCTGAAGCCGGACTGCGTATCGGGGATATATTGGCCGCATGCTTTCGAAATGAAATAGCGGCTGATTATGTTGCCCCATCGGTGGCGAAATCCGATGTCAGGCCTGTCGACTTCGCGGGTGCCGACGATGATGGAATCGGGGTTCGCCGCATAGGCGTCGAGCAGGCGCCGGATTTCGTTCGGGTTGTGCTGGCCATCTCCATCGAGCGTGAGGACGGTGTCGTAGTCTCGGAAGTCGGGGCTGGAGAGAAAATGCTCAAAAGCAGTGATGAGCGCCACGCCCTTACCCGCGTTGCGCTCGTGGGTGAGAACCTCTACTGCGGCTTTTGACAGATAGACCGCGGTGTCGTCGGTCGAGCCATCGTTCACGGCAATGATCGCATCCACATACTTCCGTGTTTCTTCGAGCACGGGCGCGCACAAGGCTCCGACGTTATAGCATGGGATGATCGCCGCGGCCTTCACGATACTTCGCCTCCTCCGCCAAGGAGTTCATAGTTTAGGGTTTAAGGTTCAGGGTTTTGTTTTGCAGTTGGAAAATGAGATTCTTCGCTTCGCTCAGAATGACACGTAGTTATTGACTTTTGAGCAACAGGCCGTCAAGTTTCAGATTAAATATATGTGTTTATTCCGCACATAACTCCGTCGCGCGCAGACGTTTGACTAATAAGCAGCCCATTGCTATAATAGCACATGAAAGCGCCGAATAGAAGCGCCGGGGCGTAGCGCAGCTGGTTTAGCGCGCATGGTTCGGGACCATGAGGTCGCTGGTTCAAATCCAGTCGCCCCGACTCAAGAAGAAAAATCGGGGACGCGATGCGGCATCGTGTCCCCGATTTTTCTTTCAAGTGGAAAGACCAAAGGAATAAGACGAGAGGGAGAAGATCATGCTAAGGAAACTGGGAGCCCTTGCGTCATTCCCGCGAGGTTTGTCCTTTGCCGCACATAACCCAACCTTCGGCGGGGCGGGTGTTCAGAACGACGGGCGTGTTGCGCCGGGCTGAAGGTTCAAGACTTTCTGAATGGTCCCCATGTATTTCGAGATTTCGAACGGTTTTGAGAGGTATGGCCTTCTCGTCTCGCGCAGAAATCTCTGGGTCTCGTCGGCGACAATGTCGCCGGTCATGAAGATGATCTTATCCGCGACGGCTGGCTTGGCTTCTTTGGCCCAATAGTAGAGGTCAATACCGCTGAGCGCGCCGGGCATTCTCACGTCGGTAACTACCAAATCGTATGCATTCATCTGGATGAGCTCTTTCGCCTCGGCGCCCGTGTTTGCTGTATCGACTTCGTATCCTGACTCGGTCAAAATGTCGATGGAGAGGTCAAGGATTGTGGGTTCGTCATCAACGACGAGGATTTTCGGTTTAGCCGTCGGCGGCAAGACTGCCGGCCCGGGCTGTTTTGCGACCTCGCAGGTTTGCATGGGCTGAACGATCGGCAACCTGACGACGAAGCGGGCTCCCCTGTTGTATGTCTTATCCATATAAAGTTCACCTCCATGCTCGCGGATGATGCCATAGCTGATGCTGAGGCCGAGGCCGGTGCCCTTGCCCACTTCCTTTGTGGTAAAAAACGGGTCGAATATCTTGTCCCGAATTCCGGGAGGAACGCCGGGTCCGTCATCGGCGAAATCGATGAGGACAAAGTCCCCCTCAACGCCGACGCCAATCTTGAGCACGCCTCCGCTGTTCTTTTCGTACATGGCGTCACAGGCGTTGTTGATAAGGTTGAGGAAAATGCTCTGGAGTTGCTGCGGGTCGCAGACAGTATTGGTGCAATCGCCGTCGTAACCGCGTTTGACTTTTATGTTATGCGCCCTCAGGTCGTATTCGCGCAGTTCGATCGCTTTCTCGACCAGTTCGTTTATGTTCGTGTCCACGCGCGTGAGTTCTCGCTGCCTGGCAAAGCTGAGAAGGTTCTGGATAATTCGCCTGCACCGTTCGCTCGAATCGAAAATTTTTCGAGCGATATTTTGCTCTTTCGCCGGGAGAACTCTGGACTGTGAGAGCATCTCGGCGTATCCCATTGCCGCCGCCAGCGGGTTATTAAGTTCATGCGCTACGCCGGAAACCAACTGCCCGATGGACGCCAATTTTTCCGACTGCACGAGGCGTTCCTGCAAGCGCTTTTTCTCGGTTATGTCAACGAGCACGCCCATACTTGCGGGTCTGCCCTGATACGAGAGCGAGGTTCCGGTCATGAGAAAATCCAGCATGTTCCCCTGCTTAGTGACGAACCGCGCCTCGATTCTTTCCGGCGAGGAACCCTCGCGTGAGAGCTTGGCCACGGTTTCGGCCACGAGGTTTCGGTCGTCGGGATGGATCAACATGAACGGGTCGAAGCCCTCGGCGAATAGCTCCTCCTTCGTGTAGCCGCTCCTCTCGATACCGATGCCGTTCAGAAACTTCAGACAGCCGTCCTGCATGATATAGACTACGTCACCCGACTCTTCAACAAGGTTCCGATACTTTTCCTCCGATTCCTTGAGTTGCTGTTCGAGTTGTTTGGTCTCGGTGATATCTCTTGCGATTATGGAGAAGCCGGTTACCTTGCCGTCCCTGATGATGGCGCCCAGATAGTTCCATATCGTCAGCACTCGCGCGTCTCTGTTGAAGATTTTCGTTTCATACGTCTGGGGTTTGCCTTTGTACGCCTGGCGCGCGTGCCACAGAATTCCTTCCTCCTCGCCGGGGATGATAAGATCGCGGAAATTCTTGCCGAGCATTTCGTGCTTGGTGTAGCCGGTGATCTTGTGAACAACCTGATTAATGAAAGTGATGTTCCCGGTGAGATCGGTCGAGTATATGATGTCGTTCGCGTTCTCGACGAGCATCCGATACTTCTCTTCGGAACTGCGCATCTCTTTCTCGAGGCGGTCTTTCTCTTCGAGCAGGCTCTTGAGGTATTCGGCCTTCTCCCTGATGCTCATGCCATAACCGGGGACCTCGATCCCCATAGATGAGAGATGATCGCGGCCGGCCACTATGAATTCGCAGAGGTCATCGCCGCGCGCGATGCACTTTGTCTCGACGCATTCAAGCCCATCGAGCTGTGTCGTATGCTGCATAAACGAGAGTAAGGCGCCGCGAGAGTAGTTGCATACGGGCGCGTCCGCCAACTGTCCGCCGCTCCGATAGGCCCATCCCTCGAAGGTGTCGGAACACGTGATGACGGCATATCCTTGTTCCCAGTTGAGCGCCTGAATCTTGAAATCACCGAAGCCGCTTTCAGCATAGGTGTCAATCGCTTCCGTGAAACCTTGCGCGTCTTGCCCGAGAAAACCGTTTCTCAGGGCATTGGTTGTAAAGGTCTCCGCGTTGGCGGCCTCGAAGATCGCTCGCCTCGCGGTGTCGTCGCCCGCAAACAGTGCGAGTCTCTCGAAAAGGTTCTTCCACCCGCCTGCGATGTCGAGGAGGCACATGCGCGTCGATGCGACGTCGATCCAGCCGCGCGCCCGTTTCTTCGTGAACTTCACGCGCGTCCGCTCGAGTTCGTCTTCGAGCCTTTTGTGTTCGCTGATATCGTAAAACAGGAAGACGCTTCCGACGGGCTTCCCCTTTTCATTCGTTAGTCGGCTGGAAACAAGGTCGAGCGACTTGCCTCCCAGGCAGGGAAGCGTAATCTGGAATGAATCAGGCTGGCAGGTCTCGAACCAGCGCCGGGGCGAAGGCAGCGTTTCGCCCATCTTCGATTCGAGGTAGCTCACTAACTCCTCGAGAGGCCTTCCCGAAAGGTCGTTCTCGCACTCGAGCATGTCCATCAGCGTCTTGTTGCACCTGACGATGCGGCCTCCTGCCTGCGTCACGCAGATACCCGCCGCGACACTATTGAAAACATAGTGCAGCGCGAGGTCTACTTCGATGAACAGGCCGCGCCTCGTTATCGCATAACCGGCCAGAACGATGAAGGCGACGGTCGAGATCGGACCGACTGACGAAAGGAGCGAAGAATTCTCGAGAAAATACGGAAGGACAGAGAGCGAGACGAGACTTACGCATGCCGGCGCTACGATGCCAGCCCCGAGCATTTTGAGTTGAAACCTCTCTTCAACGAAATGGGTCTCGCTGAAACGGCTCCTCAAGTGCAGCAGCCCGAAAACGAACAGAAAACCCTCGGCGGCATAGAATGGCATGTGCAGCAGACCGGGCGCCGGCACGACACGCGGCCCGTTGAATTTCCACTCCTCGATGAGATTCCCGGGAAGCAAGATGAGAACGATGAAAAGCGCGCAGATAGTGAATATATACGCGAGCGGCCTGCGGACGAGTATCTGTTTCTTTGAGAATATCACGCAGAACGCGGCTACAAGCCCGGAGGTAAGCATGCCGCATACATATGCGGCCTTCCAATAAAACATCCTTATGTCGGGCTGGTCCATGTAGACCGCATTTACGGTATTAAACGATATCCACAGGACAAGCGCAATGATGGCGAGAAAAAACGTGCGGTTGGTGTGGTCGTGGGGCGCTTTGATGAAAACGGATGCGCCTATCACAACGTGGAGTACACAGACCCAGATGATGATAAAAACCAGTAGTGAAAAATCCATAGTCACGGCCAATATATCCCCGTGTTTTTATGCCCTGTGGAAACGCACCCCTTAATTCGGGGACACGATGCGGCATCGTGTCCCCGAATTAAGGGAAGCCATAGCCAGTTTCTCAGTAGCGAAGCAATCTCTCTGCTTCTTTGTCTTTTCTTGCCTTTCCAACTCGGGACTCGAAACTCAGAACTTGAAACCCCGCGCGCTTCGCGCGGTTGGTCAACTACACTCGATCCGGTTGCGTCCGTTTTGTTTCGCCTTATAAAGAGCCTCATCGGCGCGCATAATGACTGAATCGGGGGTGTCCGACTCCGGAACGAGAGGTGTCACCCCGCCGCTAATGGTCAGACTCGAACATGCAAACTTACTGAACCCCGTTTTCCCAATCTTCTCAACGGCAACCCGGGCACGCTCGCAGTAAATGAGAGCGCTTGCCGTGTCCGTCTCGGGCAATATCACAAGGAACTCTTCTCCCCCATATCTGCCTACTACGTCGGTGCCTCTTGAGCAAGTGCGCAGGAGCCGGGCGACCACCTTCAATATCGTGTCGCCCGCATGGTGCCCATATGCGTCGTTGAATTTCTTGAAGTGGTCTATATCGAACATGACGATTGAGAGCGGGTGTTTGTATCGCCTCGAACGCTCTATTTCCGTTTTAAGGTATTCCAGGCAATAGCGCCTGTTGTACAATTCTGTTAGTTCGTCCTTCGTCGCGAGTTCCTTGGTTTTCTCGAACAGAAGCGCATTATCGATTGCGAGTCCGGCTTCATGCGCCAGGATACCTAACGATTCGGCCGATATCGGAGTGAAGCTCTTCTGGCTATAGTTGTTGTCGGCGAGGACTACTCCGCTAAGCCCTCCCTTCAATGGAAGAGGTATTATGAAGATTTCATCGGTGTCGAGGTTCGCGAAGAGGGAGTCGGTAGTATTCTCAGCCTTTCTCGTGGCCCGCATGATCTTTTTCAGTTCAAGAGAACGGGAAAGGATACCGGCGTTTTTGAAATCGAAATCGATCTTCATGTAATCCCTGTCCAGTTCCTTCTCAGTCAGGTAGTCCATTAGATGCAAACGTTCGTCTCCTTCGCGCTGCCCGAAGAAGAGAACCCTCGAATAACCCAACTCGTCCCGGATGGCGCCAAGCAATGCTTTGATAGTCAGATCCACGTTGAGGTTCTGGCGGATGTGGTACAATGCGCGGTTAAGGCGCGAGAGTTCGTCCAACTGGCGCTGCAATTGACGCTTGGCCTCCTCATACAGGCAATTTATCCGGCCCAACTCGACGTTCGCCTTCTTGAGCGCATCACGGAACTTGTTTGCGTCGGGCACCTGCAAATTAAAGAGCTCGGCCGTGCTCATGATCTGCCTGTCCACGGCCTCGCAGATTCTGTCGATGTCGAGGCGG
>CAYVDS010000019.1:0-36594 GCA_964450145.1 uncultured bacterium | reverse complement strand
CGGCGGCTGAAGCGAATCAACCGAGCCGAACCCGTGAACCCAGCACAGGAAGTCCGCCACTGCAACGATGGCGGTCAGGAGTTCCTGTCGCCCCTTCAAGGCGTTGTCTGGCATTTCGTGATGATAGCGAATCGCGGTTATGATCTCTTCGGGCAGAGACCATTTCTCAGAGAGGATGCCTCCTATTTCTGCATGGTCGACGCCGAGATACTGCTTTTCGAGAGTCAGCAACTGCACTTCCTCCGTCGCGGCTTCTGCAAGCACGTCGCCGTACATGCCGCGCGCGGCCGAGTCGAGGGCGACTTTTCCAACGTCGTGCAATAGGCCTGCCACGTATACCTCGCTGGTGGACACGAACTTCAGTTGCTGCGCTATTTCTTTTGCGACCGCGGCGCAGACCAGGGAATGTTCCCAGAAGCGGCTCTTGTCGAAGGAGACGATTCTTTTCGCGTTCAAGAAGTCATCGAAAATGGAGACGCTCTGGACGAGGTCTCTCACGGCGTCGAAGCCGAGCAGGCTCACGGCGCGCGGCACAGTCGAGATTCTGTCTTTAAACCCGTAGGCGGGTGAATTTGCGATAGCGAGCACCCTCGCTGTAAGCGACTGGTCGCGCCCGATGATCTGCGCAACGTCGCTGGCAGATGTTTTCTCTTTTGTCACCTGTTCGAGAATCGCCATGAAGACGTGGGGCAGCGTGGGCAACGAGAGCACACTCTCCTGAATCAAGACTTTCAGGTCCTTATGGGTTCGAGACAGTTTCGACGCCTGTATATCAGCCTTTCGCATCCAGTATTCCCCTCACTTTTGATAGCAGTTCGTTAACATGGTAAGGCTTCTGTATGAATCCCCGAACGCCGCTGTTCAATATCTCCGTCGCCTTTCCGTTCTGGCTGTACCCTGTCGAGAGAAGCGCCTTGACAACGGGATTCAGGTCCTTCAGTTTCAAAAATGTCTCACGCCCTCCCAGCTTGGGCATGACCATATCCAGGATCACTAGCTTGATTTCGTCTTTGTGTTTCAAGTAGATTTCGACGGCCTGCGCTCCATCCTCGGCCAGCATCACACGGTAGCCGTTGCTCTCAAAAATATCTTTTGCGAGGTCGCGTATCGGTTCCTCGTCGTCGACAACGAGGATCAATTCGTTTCCGCCGCGCGGCGCCTCGGTTTTCGCCGGTTCCTTCGTTTGAGTTTTGCCGCTCGCCGGGAGGTAGACTTTGAACGTTGTACCGATACCGGGCTCGCTGTAGACGCGGACGAAACCCCCGTGGTTCTTGGCGACGCCATAGACCATGGACAGGCCTAGTCCGGTGCCTTTCCCCTTTTCCTTTGTTGTGAAGAAAGGCTCGAAAATCCGCTTCATGTGCTCTTTGCATATGCCGACGCCGGTGTCGGTAACTGATACCGTAACGTATGGCCCCGGCTTCGCGTCCATATGCGCCTTGGCATAGTCGGCCGTGAGCAGGGCAACATTCGTCTCGATGAGAAGTTTCCCGCCGCAGGGCATGGCATCGCGGGCGTTGACGCAAAGATTCATCAGCAGTTGCTGTATCTGGCCGGCATCCGCTTCTACCGTCGGGAGCGGCGAGTAGAAACGGATATCGATCTCGATTGATTTGTCGAAGGTCCTGCCGATGATTCCCAAAGTTTCGGTTACGATCGCGTTCAAGTCGACCGGCCTGCTGTTGTATTTCCCGCCGCGCGCAAACGCCAGAAGCTGTGATGTGAGTTCGGCGGCCCGCATGCCGCTCCTCTCGATTGTATCCACGTACTTGTAGAAAGAGTGTGACTCCGTCATCTTCGTTTTCATGAAGGAGGCATAGCCGAGAATCCCGCCGAGGAGATTATTGAAGTCGTGTGCGATTCCGCCTGCCAGAGTGCCGATGCTCTCCATTTTCTGGGCCTGGAACAGTTGCTCCTCAAGCTGTTTGCGCTCGGTGACGTCGCGCATGATCCCGCGGTAGGCCACGATGGCGCCCGAGGCGTCGCGAACGGCGTTCGCAGTGAGCATGACGGTCACCGGCTGCCCATCCTTCCGCTTGAAGAGAATCTCATAATCCTTCACGTACCCCTGACGCGCGATTGTCTCCTGATAGGTCTTACGATCGGCGGGATTCATGTAAAGGTCTCGCGCGAGATTGATCTTCAAGATTTCATCTTTCGACGAATAACCGAAGACTTCGAGGCCGGCCGGATTGATATCGAGGAATCTTCCGTCGGGCGTCGTGATATAGACGACGTCTTTTGACTCTTCGAACAGGGCGCGGTACTTCTCTTCGGACTGGCGCAGTAACTCCTCGGCCCGCTTGGCGTGGGTGATATCGATCACATTTCCCAGTATTGCGGGTTTTCCCTGATAATTGATGAGCGAGCCGTACAGTTCGATCCAGCGTGTTTCCCCATTCTTCGTAACAATTCGATACTGACTGCGCATCGGGCTATCCCACCCGCTCATCCGCATGCCCGCCCGTTCGCGGGCAATCATCCTGTCTTCGGGGTGTATGATGTCGAACAATGACATCCCCAACAATTCCTGCTCGGTATATCCGGTCATTTGAACAAGCCGCTCGTTGACAAAGACAGCGTCTTCTCCCACACGGAGATAGATGCCGGTAAGCAAATTGTCCACAAGCGTGCGGTAGCGCTCTTGCGACTCTCGCAACGATTCCTCCGCCTTCTTGCGCTCGGTCACGTCCCGGATAACGCCGATTAGAGTTGAAGGATTATTCTCGGCATCGCGTATGACGGCTCCGTTCACTTCGACGTGAATATAGTCACCGTCCGCCTTTCGGATTCGCAATGGAAAGTTTGGAAGCCGTTTTCCCTCCGCCGCGAGTTCATGCAACCGCCTCATTACCGGCTCTTGGTCCTCGGGGTGCACCAGTTCGAGAAAGTTGAGCTTATGGAGAATGTCGGCGCGGTCATAGCCGAGAATCTTGGTGGCGTAAGCGTTAACGTTCGTCACCACGCCCGTTTTCAGGTCGATGGTGCAAATCATATCCGCGGCCTGTTCGACCAGCGTCCGGTATCGTTCTTCGGATTGGTTAAGCGCTGCCTCCGCGAGCTTTCGATCAGTAATGTCGAGGACTACTACCTCAACGGCGTTTCCTCCCTCGCAAGGAACTGTTTTCGAATGCAGCGCCAGCCACCTCATCTTGCCATTCTTTGAGACAATGCGGAAATCATATCTGGGCACAACCTCGCCCGACCCCGATTGCTTCCTGCGGCTCTGCTCTGCGACAAAGGCCCGATCGTCAGAATACACGAGCCTGACAAATCCCTCGGACTCCCACGCCAGAAGTTCTTCGCGCGAGTAGCCGGTGATCTTGCAAACAACGTCGTTGGCGAAAACGATCCTGTCGTCCTTAATGATAAGAATTCCAAGAAGCGATTGCTCAGTCAACGCGCGAAATTTCTCTTCACTTTCGCGCATCGCGTTGAGAGCGCGACTACGCTCGATTGCGTATCGGATGGAACGTCGGAGCAAAGGGGCGGTAATCTGTTCCCGCTGCAAACAGTCCGCCGCTCCTGCTCTCACCGCCTCTACATCCGCTGGATGGTCTTCCGGCGCAGTGATGAGTATGACGGGCGTTCTTAAACCGCTGCCGTTTGCCTTGCGTAGAAAATCAAGCCCTTTGGAGCCGTCCGCGTGGCAGTCGAGCAGGCACACGTCGAGGCCGCCCCGCTTGATCGTCGCCAAAGCGGCCTCATAGGCGCTGACCGTCTCGGCCTCGATTTCCGTCCCGTTGTCAGCGAGCAGTCTGCAAATGGCGAGAGAATCGCTCTCATCGACACCTACGACAAGAACTCTTGTGCGACGATTATCCATAACTGCCAGACTCCCCACTAAGAAGCAGTTCCTGGTTTCAAGTTTCCGGTTTCTGGTTGGCCACAAAAGAAGCCGAACGCCTCATGTCATTCCCGCAAGAGCAGGAATCCAGAATGAGACACCGCAGACAAAATCGACGGAGGAAGAAATGAGAGACGGGGAGCGAAGCGCTAAACTTAAAGTTGTTTCCCTTTTCGCCTTTTCCTCCTTTCCCCTTTTCTCCCTTCCCCCCTTTCGTCTTGTCCCTTTCCCCTTTCCCAGAAGCCGCGATGTGACAATAGGCATTTTTTGTGCCTAAGTCAGATTCGATTTCCATTTCTACACAGGTGAGGTTGCAAGTCATTTGTATCCAATATGTTATGTTCTTGGGTGGTTTATTCGAGAAACCCTTGGAAGCATTGTGACTCTGCACATTTTTGAACAGAAAACATGCACCTAGGGGCAGGGAGTGGGCGCCGGAGGACTGAGGGAGGATTTTCTCCGACCGGTAGGTTCACCGGCCACCGAAGAACATGGCGACGGTTTCCCTTAATTCGGGGACACCATGCGGCATGGTGTCCCCGAATTAAGGGGCAGCCTGTTCTTTACGTGACTCGCCACAAATAAGGTCAGGCGCTAGCTGGAAAAGAGGAGCTTTCGACTTGCGATCCACGGTGCAGACTCTTTGCCTCGTATGTGGACCCTGTGGAGTTTGCCGCCCGATACGAGGGAATCTATTGCCGCAGTCGTTTCCATGTCCGACCACCCAAACATTTTCGGCAATGTTTTCTCTGTAACCGCGCCTGCTGTCTCCACGAAGGAGCCAGCTACACGCTGGAGCGCTTCTTCTCTGGTCATGTTTTCGGCGGCGCGCTCGATCCTCTTGGGAAGCCAGTTCATGAAGAGGTCGAGTTTGCGGACCCCCCAGCTTCTGTCTTCCAGACCTACAGTGACGATTTTGAATTTGGACTGGAGTTCAAACAGAGCGGCGTGGAAGCGCCTCGTGTTTTCCTTGCCGGGAGCAACGAGGGCTTGGCGAAGCGCATCCACCGGCGTGGGGCCTTGCCGATCAAGATATTTCGCGGCTTCGTTTGCAAGCCAACCGAGTTTTCCCCAATAGTACTCTTCCTCATACATGGCGTGACCGCCGCCGGTTAAATAAAGAGCGAAGAATGAGGGCAACAATTTCATCGACACGAGGGTCGCTTTGCGCCGCACAAGTCGTCCGTTGTATGCCCGCTTTTCCTGTTGGAGCAGGTCCTTCCACGACCACCAGTTGGCTTCATCGGCGGCCATCGAGTACATCTTCGGAAGCGGGATTTCCTCGCATGCGAAAAGCAGACACATGCCAACTTCATCGACAAAGTCGGCGGCCTGGCCCAGCGTCCGCAATCCTTTGCCATGCCTTCCGACCCACGTATGGCGCCGGTAATTCAGTACGTCTTTCTTAGTCACTGTCGCTTCCATTTAGCCCTCCCAAATCCCCGCAAAGGGAGGGGTAGGAGACTGTCCCGTAATTGACAAACGGGATGGAATTCTGTAGGGGACAGTTTCGTAGGGGGGATTTTCCCGCCATGTTTGCTCGTTTCTTTCGGAAGCAACCCACTATAGGTTCAGGCTGCTCCAAAGAATCTGCGAAATCGGTGGATTCATCGCAGCTTTGTGTGTATTCGCAAATAATATATCATTTGGCCATGCAGGAACAACAGAGAAAAAGCCGCCAATCAAACTCTCGAGTTTAATTGGCGGCCCCGGTTTGGATGGCGACGGATGCATTATTCACGGGCGACTCGCTCAAACCATTATCCCTAGCTTCTCAACATCAATACGGGTATCCGTAGTACGGGTATCCGTAATACGGTCTAGGCGGATAGTAGTAATACCCATACGGGTAGTAGTAATACGGCCTGCCGTAATAGTACGGTCTGCCGAGATTAATGTTAAACCTAATGGCTGCGCCATGGTGGTGGTGACCAAAATGGTGGCCACGATGGAAAACCGCGCCGTGATGGCCGCGATGGTGACCGTAATGGTGACCATGATGCCGCGGGCGCGCAGCCGCATCGCTTGTCAAACCAAAACCGATCAACGCAGTGGCGACAACCGCTATCGCCATCAGCTTGCGTATATTCAGGCGTCTCATCATGACACCTCCTCTTCTAACATTCCACAAGGCAGAATCAAAAAGCCTCATAGAATGCTACACTTCTTATCCCATTCAATATTAGACGTTTCGGCCACCCAAATAATTCAACATGGCAAAGCCTCAAGAATCGCGCTTGACAATTACTGCGGCAAGCCTTATTATGAGCCAGCGTGCAACGCAGTCTCCCACCTCTCGGCGCAATTCACATCCGGAGAAACCTATGCCCAAAGAGATTCATCACACCGGTCTCAGTGTCACCAACATAGATAAATCGCTGAGGCTCTATCGTGACATCCTCGGAATGGAAGTCGAGTGGGACCTCATGATCGAGGATATCCCTCAGTTCGGCACGATTATCGGCCTGCCGGGCGTGCGCGAGCGCATTGTGATGATGAAGCTGAACAACTGCCGCATCGAGCTTTTCCAGTTCTTTAAGCCAAAGGGCAAGAAGATGCCACGCAGGCAGTGCGACATCGGATACATGCACATCGCGCTCGTGGTGGACGAACTCGAGAACATCTGTCGCAAGTTGAAGAAGATGGGCCTTAAGTTCTATTCCAAAGCCGAGAACCTCGGCATTTACAAGGTGGTCTTCTTCAAAGGATTCGACGGCGAAACAATCGAACTGATGAAGCCAATGATACGGGTTCCCGGTTCCTAGTTCATGGTTCCTGGTTATGAGGAAAGGTGAAAGGGAATGGTCGGTTTCCTGTTTGCGGTTTGCGGTTTACGGTCAAAGCAAACAGATGAGGGAAAACGGAGAGACGGAAGACAAGATGCGAAGAGTGAAAGATAATTAGGCCGGTTCCCCGTTGCGGTTCACGGGATGCAGATCGCAGCCTATAGACCGTAGACTGTAAACCTGATGTTTGCGGAGGATTCGATGAAACTAACTGATGCACAGAAGCGGATGCTCGAGGGCGAAGACGGCCCCATCATCGGAATGGCCATGAATTATCTTGTGAAATACGGCGAGGCGATGGGGGCCGAGAAGCTCATCCCGGTCGAGAACGTACACACTGTCTTCACAATTCCCATGGAGGGCTCAGGCAGAGCCGAGGAGGTCGTAGGTCTGCTGAAGATGTTCGGCCAATTGCGTGTGAAGGCGCCGACCTCGACGCACGTGGGCTTCATGGATTTCAAGAAATGGCGCGAGTTCGGAATTGACGAACGCCGCTATGAACTGCAAGCTTCGCTTGTGTCGGTGGCCGCAAGCGCGGGAATACAACTTACATGGACGTGCGCGCCCGAGATCGTCGGAAACGCGCCTTTAAAGGGTCAGACCTGCGCGTGGATGGAATCGGCGGCCATCACTTATGCCAATGGCATACTCGGCGCACGAACCAACCGTGAAGGCGCCGAATCGACCATGCCGGCGGCAGTCACGGGTTTCATTCCATACTTCGGCAATCACATCACTGAGAACCGGCGCGGGACAATCCTCATCGACGTCGAGGCCGACCTCGACAATATCTCCGATTGGGGCACGCTCGGCTATTACGGCGGCGACCTCGCAGGGCTCGGGGTTCCGGTGTATCGCAACACCGATATTCCCACACTCGAGGAGGCAAAAGAGATGTGCGCCGCGCTTGCGACAGAAGGCGGCGTTGGCATGTTCCATATAGTCGGGGTCACACCCGAAGCGCCGACGGTGGAAGCGGCGTTTCAAGGCGCTACGCCGAAGAGCCGGCACACGTTCACCAACAAAGACAAGGAAGCCGTGTATAGGCGACTCAACAACTGCCCGTCGCCGGATGTGGACATAGTGATGATCGGGTGTCCGCATGCGACGCTCACCGAGATAGTCGAGGTGGCGCATCTGCTCGAAGGAAAAAAGATTTCCCCGAACACCCAATTGTGGGTATGCACCACTCATTCGATCCGGGCCTACGCCGAGAAACTCGGCTACGACAAGATGATCTCGGATGCCGGCGGCAAGATAATGGCCGACACCTGCCCGTGCATCAGCCAAATTGACATGGCCCGCAACAAGAAGTACATGACGAACTCAGTCAAGCAGGCGTACTACGCGCCGGGACAGCTCGGCGCGCAGGTCCACTTCGCGAACACCCGCAATTGCGTCGAGGCCGCCCTCAAGGGAAAGAGAGGCTGATGAGCCATGACAAACAAGATAACAATAAAAGGCCGGAAAGTGGTGGGCGGAAAAGCTGAAGGCGAGGCCCTCATAGCCGATGAGCGCGTATCGTTCTGGGGAGGCACCGACCCGACCCGAGGCATTGTTCATGAGGTCGGGAACAAGTTCGAGGGCAAGAGTTTCGCGGGAAAAGTGTTTATCTTCCGGTTCACAAAGGGCTCATCCGGCACCTCGGCGTATATCAATATCGCGAGCAGGGTCGGCGTTGCGCCCGCGGCCATTATCAACACGGAGCTCGACTCGCTGTGCGTGCTGGGATGCGCAATCTCGGATATCCCCATGATGACCGACCTCGACCAGGACCCTTTCCGGGTCATCGAGAACGGCGACTGGATTCGGGTCAACGCGGACGAGGGCGTCATCGAGGTGACAAAACGAAGATGAGAAGGAGCAGGACCACCGCGTCCCCCGTTCCTTATTCGTGTGATTCGTCTCGCGCTTTGCGCGATTGTTCTAATGCTGCAACGAGCAACTTTAGGCACTTTAGCTCACTTTAGACACTTTTCTGACATTCGTGATCCAAAATCGGATAAATAAATGGAATTCTTCTTCAACCCAAAGAGCGTAGCCGTAGTCGGCGCATCACGCAACCCGATGAAATTCGGCAGCATCATTCTCGCGAATCTGTTCGCCCTCGGCTATGAAGGCAAGATATTCCCGGTGAACCCCAGGGGTGAGGACATCGCCGGCCTGAAGACGTATCCGTCTGTAAAAGAGATTCCCGACGAGGTGGACATCGCCATTTTCGCAATCCCTGCCCCGGCTACCATCGAAGCCATGAAGCACTGCGCGGAGAAACGTGTCAAGGGAGTCGTCATAATCTCATCCGGCTTCAACGAATCAGGCGAAACGGGCGCGAAGTACCAGCGAGAGCTTCTCGAAATCGCACACGGCTCGGGGATAAGAATCATCGGCCCGAACACCACAGGCATCCTGAGCCCCTATGACAATTTCACCACAACATTCGTTTTGTTGAGAGGGGTTCGGAAAGGTTCAGTCGCCTTCATCGCCCAGACCGGCATGTTCGCGGGAATGCTCATGGAGTGGATTCTTTCGTCAGAATGCTTCGGAATCAGCAGGGTGGTCGGACTCGGCAACAAATGCGACGTTGACGACTCCGAGGCGCTGCGATATCTGGCCGAGGATGATAAAACAAAAGTCATCATGATGTACATCGAGTCCATCAAGGACGGCAGGCGGTTCATGGAGGCTGCAAAAGCGACGACGCTCCGCAAACCCATTATTGCGCTCAAGTCGGGACGCACACGCGAGGGCGCGGCCGCCGCCATGTCGCATACCGGCTCGCTCGCAGGCAACGACGAGATTGTCTCGGGCGCGTTCAAGCAAGCGGGCATCGTGCGCGTCGACGCTTTTCAAAAGCTCACCGACCACGCGAAGATGTTCGCATATCAACCGGTCGCGCGCGGCAACCGGCTCGCCATAGTTTCGCTCTCCGGCGGAGCCGCGGTCATGGTGTCAGACGCCGCGATGAGAGCCGGTTTCCGGCTCGCCAAGTTCCCAGAAGAAACGATAGCGGAAATCCAAAAGTATTATCCGACGTGGGCAACCGCGCGACATCCGTTCGACATCGAACCGTTAACCGAGACGGTAGGCTATGAGCGCGCTTTCGAGATGACTATCCGGTGCGCGCTTGGGAATCCGGAAACAGACGCATGCGTGGTGGTAACGTGGGCGCCGTTCCCCGAGACCGGACTCTCGTATACCTTCCTCAAGAATCTTCAGGCGGACTACCCGGGCAAGCCGATGGCGTTCTGCTGCATCGGCTACAAGGAATATTACGAGGCGTTGTTCAAGGAACTAGAATCCTACCAGATACCCGTCTACACGAGCTTCACACGGGCGGTCGACTCACTCGCCGCTTCCGCAAAATATGGACAATACTTGAGGGGTCAGGTCTACACTCTTGACAGTCTCGATCTAGAGCAAGAGAAGTCATGTCACGAATGTAAACCTGGCCCCTTTGATTCCACCACACAAAGTGCCACCCCTACTGCCTCCCCCGCTTCGCCTGGCGCCGCTTCCCACTCTTCCCCCCTTTCGCAAAGAGGGGTTAGGGGGGATTTGCCCGACAACCCAGAACCTCCCAAAAAGCTGACAATATTCGTCGACGGCGCGTCTCATGGGAATCCCGGACCTGCCGCCATCGGCGTAGTGATAAAGAAGTCGGGTAAGACTGTTCGCGAGATTAGCGAAGCCATTGGAAAGGCCACCAACAACTACGCCGAATACTCCGCCCTCATCCGCGCCCTGGAGGAAGTCCGCAAACTCGGCGCAGCCGAGGTGGAATGCTTTTCCGACAGCGAGTTGCTCGTTCGCCAGATTACCGGCGTGTACAGCGTGAAAAGCAAGAACCTTCTTCCGCTCGTGAGCAAGGCCCAAACGCTGCGACGCACCTTCAAGAAGTTCTCCATCCACCACGTCGACCGCTCGAAGAACCAGCGCGCCGACAAACTCGCCGGTGACGCTCTGCGAAAATAGGAGCCGCCGCAAGTCTGTCCCGCAATTCTGCGGGTGCGAATTCATTCGCACAATACTTCCAATCTGTTTTCGCCCTGCGCCTGTGAATAAACTCGCACCTTTTGCAGCGTGTGCCAGTCCGCCAGCCTGCAAAGAAAACATTGCGGGCATGCAAAATGGCAATTGCACTTTTCACCATCCAAACAACTCCGCCTGTCATACGTAACCCATTGTAGAACTTAATGATACACAGATATTGCGTATCTGCAAACTGCTGGCATGTTTCTTGTTCTTACTTGTTCTTGCCTCTGACCGAAAGGAGCTTTAACATGAACGCGGATTACGCATATACCTTTGCGGTGGCCCTGAGCATCTTCTCCCTGCTTATCATTGGCGCAACAGCCTTGATGGGCGCCTACAGGTTCTTGAAAAACATCGGCGTTTTCAAAGGGCACTATTACTACTAATCCGATCTTCAACCCCTGTCACTTCCGCAGTTCTTGAGCCCTGCCGTTCCTGCGAAATGTGAGCTCACGAGTGCAGGGGGATGCGCTCAGATGACCACAACAATGAAAGAAAAATCGTTCACCGCGCCGGCTTTCTCGTTTATACGGGGGCCGGTCGCTTGTCTTTTGGTCCACGGGTTCGGGGATACCGCCATCCTTATGGAACCTATGGGTACGTATTTGAGCGAGCAGGGAATAACCACGAAAGGGATCACACTGCCGGGCCACGGAACATCACTCGAGGATTTTGCGAATATCTCCAATCAGAAGCTCATAGCCATGGTCGAGGCGGAATACACGAAGCTCAAGGAAACTTCCGGAGCGGTGGTCGTTGCCGGCTTCAGCATGGGCGGCCTTCTGGCCTTGCAATTGGCCACACTTCGTGACGTCGAAGGCATCGTAACAATCTGTGCCCCCGCATTTCCCCGTGGCGGCTACGCGGGCGAAAAAGCTCTCAAGGCACTCGCCAGATTCGGTTCCAGAATCGGCACGAACATTCCAAAGTTCGGGATGACAAGCCTCTCCGACAAAACGCTTTCGCAGTATCTTGTGGGCTATAAGAGTTATCCTTCGAGAAGCGTGCTGCGGCTCATGGAATTGATGGAAAAAACCCGGACCGTCCTTCAGCGGGTGAACGCCCCCATTCTCATTGTGCAGTCGCGCCGTGACGACGTAATCTGGAAGAATAGCGGGAAGTATATATTTGATTCAGTTAAGAGTGAAGAAAAGAGGCTGCTTCTTCTTGAGAACAGCCGCCATAAAGCCCCTATCGACAGGGATCGCCACTTACTGTTCGACGAAGTCAGTAAATTCTGCCTCTCGCGTTCTAAGCAATCTGCTCCGGCGTCCGGAGGCAAATGACCTCTGCTGAACGCATCGCGGCGGCCATCGCTCTCCGAAAACCCGACAGAGTTCCCGTCTCGCCCTTCATGATTTATCATCTCGCGACCATAACCGGCACATCAATAAAGGATTTTGTGTGGAATGTCGATGCCTGCCACAGGGCCTCTCTCAAGGCATTCGAATTCTACGAGAAGCTCTTCGACGTCATGAATCTCACCCCGATGCGGTTTGCGTTTTCATCAATCAATCCCATCCTCTATAGTGCGCTTTACTATGATTGGCGTTTTTTCGATGCCGAGATGCCTCAACTGATGGAAAGCGTTCAGGCCGGTCCCGAGGTTTACGATACTGTGCTCAAGAAAGGATTTGCCGCGATCCGCACATATAAGCGGGTGGGCCGCAAGGAAGTCATCGGGACGATGGCGTGGCATCTGTTAAAACATCTCCGTTGGATGAGCCATTGGAGGAAGAACCACAACGTGATGCCATGGCAGGAGACCGTTTCGTATTTGCCGGCTGAAATGATGCTCTTCTACCGAGGCCAGGAAGGGTTCACCGATCTCATTGACGCTCCCGAGAAGATAATCGAAATCAACGAAAGGCACAACGGCGCCATCATAAAGGGAACTCTGCGCGTCGCGCGGCTGATTCGGGCAAAGACCATCTGTATCCCCAGCCTGAAGTTTTCGGCGTCGATGGTGTCGCCGAGGATGTTTGAGAAATTCGCCTGGCCGTGGTTGAAAGAGCAAGTTCTGGCGTATTCAGAAGCGGGATATCTGGTTATTCTTCACCTGGACGGCAATTGGAACCCGCTCCTCGAATACTTTACTGAACTCCCCGCAGGGTCGGCAGTTGTGGAACTCGATATCTCGGATATGCTTCACGCCAAGAAAGTGTTATCCGGGAAACTGTGCATCAAGGGAAACGTCGACCCGACACTTCTCGCGTTCGGCTCAAAAAAAGAGGTTGAGGACGATTGCAAACGCCTCATCGACGGTTGCGCCGACGGAGGCGGTTTTATCCTCAGCTCGGGATGCGAAGCCCCGCCAAACTCCAACCCGGAGAACATACGGGCGATGCTCCACTGCGCGCTCGAATACGGAAAATATTGATCCCTCCTCTTTTTCCTCTGTAGAAAATCCCATTCCCCTGTGTTATAATGCCAGCAGATAATACACTCGCAATGTGATAGCATCCTCTTTTGCGGTAGCTGGCCCATATTCATTATGTCTGGCGCAAATCTATACCACATGCTGGCTGAGAGCCAGTCGAATATTTTCGACACTATTTCCCCTTCGACTGCGGGCATGCCACGGCTCCGCGCGGTTCAGGATGCGGTTTTTTCCTGCCTTTTATCGCTGCTCGGTGGAGAAGATCCGCAAGCTCTCGAGCCGAGAATAGCCGCGGCGGCAAGAAACTCGGCGCTATCTCACAGTCTTTCAGAGCAGATCAACGCCGTCGACCAACTCGAGGCTGCGGCGCTGGCGTTATTCCGAAGCAGAGTCTCCGGAGAGCCTCTCACCCAGAAATTCCTCCAGACAGCCAACTTCTTTTGCGCCACCCGACGAATCGTCGGCAGTGTATATTCTCATTCGCTGGCACAATACCTGAACCTCATTGACAAGGCGACTGACGTCATTTTCATCCTTGATACCGAGGGAAGATTTGTATCCTTCAATAAACGCGCCGAAGAGGTCACCGGATGCAAGGCCGAAGATTGGCTCGGACGTTCGTTCCAGGAAATTATCGGTCCAGATGAATTGCCGGACGCTGTCGAAAAATGGTCGGGGGGCGTCAAATGCAGTGCGGTGACACCCGTCGCAATTCGGAATGCGAGAGGAGAGAATGCCTACTTCGAGGTCAACAGTTCGCGCATCGAAGAGGATGGCGTGTGGAAAGGAATGCTGTGCATCGCGCGAGACGTCACCTTGGAGGTCGCGAGAGAGAACGAATTCAGGAAACTTCACGATTCAGTGGTCGATGCAAATCGCAAGCTTGAAGAATCGATGGAGAAGTTAAAGGCGGCGCAGGCGAAACTCATCCAAACCGAGAAGCTCTCCGCCATGGGCGAGCTCATATCCGGGATCGCCCACGAACTCAACAATCCGTTGACCGGTATCATGGGTTACTCGCAGTTTCTGCTGGAGTCGGTGTCGGAGCCGAAGGCCCAGGAAAGCGTGCAGAAAATAAATCGGGAGGCCGTTCGGTGCAAGCGTATAGTGCAGAATCTTCTCGGTTTCGCCCGGCAACAAAAACCGCAAAAGCAGATGGTGGACCTCAACGCGGTCGTTCAGAGCGTCGTCGATCTCAGGGAATACCATCTGCGCTCGGACGGAATCCACCTCGTCATGCGCCTCACTGACGGCAGGCGGCACGTTATGGGCGACTTTCATCAGTTGCAGCAAGTGACCCTTAACATACTTAATAACGCCCATCAGGCCATTATGCGCAACGGAAAAGGCGGCAAAATCGAAATCGAAACAGACGCCGACCAGAAAGAAGAATGCGCGCGCATCTTCATCGTAGACGATGGCCCCGGCATAACCGCGGAAGATTTGCCCAAGATATTTGATCCATTTTTCACGACCAAGGAGGTGGGGCAGGGTACGGGCCTCGGACTGAGCGTCGCATACGGCATCGTGCAGGAACACGGCGGCCATATAATGGTCGAAAGCAAGCCCGGGAAAGGGGCCGTGTTTCAAATCAGATTACCTCTGGCAGAGGCGCGCGTGGAACATCCGAGAACACCGTCGGTTCAGCCCTTGCCTAGAGACACGGGATTGGACACACATCGGGTGCTTGTTGTCGACGATGAAGAGGTGATAGTTGAACTGCTCACCGACATCTTGAGCCAAATGGACTTGACCGTCGAAAAGGCCTGCAATGGAGAAGAAGCTTTCCGGAAAATCATGGCGACGAATTTCGATCTTATCATTTGTGACCTCAAGATGCCCGGAATGGATGGCAGAACTCTCTATTATAAGATTCAGGAATTGAGACCGGAGTTGAAAAAGAGAATGATTCTGTGCACGGGTGACACGCTCGACAAAGACTTCATTGCGTTTCGCGCCTCGACCCACTGCAAGTTCCTCGAGAAACCATTCCTGATTGAGGACCTGAAGGCCGCGATCCAGCAATTTCTGCCGCAAACCGGGGGTAAGCCATGACCAACGGACACTCCGAGAGACGCGCGAAACCGAGAGCGAGAGGAGCCGAGGGGCTGACCGTCAAAGCCGAGCCGAATCTGCCCGCGGTCCAGGTAAAGGACATAAGTATTTCCGGCGTCAGTTTCAGGACAAGGCATCCCGTCGAGTTTATGACGCGGCTGATGATGACACTGGTTTTCCCGGACCATTTCGCGGCGCGAGGCGCGGCGGGAACGACCGCCAAGACGAAGTGCGAGGGAGCTGTTGTCAGATGTGTGCCGCTATACGAGGGTAACGGCGGCCATTATGAAGTGGCCGTTTTCTTCACAAGTATAGATGAAGTTGGCAGGGAGATGCTCGAGAAATATGTCAAAGCGCATCAATAGACCAAACCTATGCGGAGCCTTTGGGCTCACAGAATACATCCTCGCCGCAGCCGTATTCGCCGTCGGCCTCGCCGCAGCGCCTGCGCCGCCGCTGTGCGCCGATGAGATATATTTCAAGAGCGGATATTCACGCACCGCCGTCGTTCTGAGCGAGACGGAAGACACGGTCAAATTCAAAACGGAGATGGGAATATCGACTATAAGCAGGGAGAAAGTCGACTTTGTGGAGAAAGCTACCTCGCAGGAGAATCAACTGCTCTTGAGAAGGTGGAGAGAAAAGGAATCGGCGCAGGAGCAGGCGCGCGAAGCGAAACGCGAGGCAGAAAGAGAATTTGAAGAAGCGCAGAAGGCTAAAGGTCTGATCAAGTTCGAGGGGAAATGGATGACCCCGAAAGAGAGAGACGAGATGATCGACCTCAGGAACCGCGCAAAGGAACACCGCAGCCGCTTCGAATCCGAACAGCAGGCCAAAGGCCTCGTTATGATCGAGAACATATGGGTTACGCGCGAGCAGGCGTCGGAACTGCGTAAGATGGAGCCGGAGATTCATCGGCTTTACGAGTCAATAATGGCGCAGAGGAGATCGCTCGGTGCGCTCCGATCGGCCATGCTCAACGTCGCCTCCATCGAAGAAGCCGAGCAGTTCAGCAAGCGAATGGAATCGATCAACGCCGCCATCACCGAGAACAGCGACAAGCTGGGCAAACTTCTCGACAGGGCCGACGAGATCGCAGCGACCGGCGTGCGATACACGCCGCCCGATGAATTCAGAAACGCCTTCGCGCCTGCCACAGAATCTGAAGAAGAATGATTTACATCATTCCTCAACAAGGGTCATGATCGGCAAAGAGATCGGCAACCACAGAATCCTTAAGGAACTTGGCAGGGGCGGGATGGGTGTCGTTTACAAGGCCAATCAGCTCTCGCTCGGCCGTCTCGTGGCGATGAAAGTGCTTCCCCAGCACCTCACGAGCGACCCCGCCTTTATCAAGAGATTCGAAAACGAAGCGCGGGCGATCGCCAAGCTTAATCATCCCAACATAGTCCAGATACACGATATCAGCCACCAGGACGAGTTATACTATTACACGATGGAGTTTATCGAAGGCGTTCCCCTTGACGAAATAATCTACAAAGAGGGCTTCCTTCCGGTCGAGCGGGCGATCAATATCATCGTGCAAGTCGCCAAAGCGCTGCAATACGCCCACAGTCAAGGGATCGTGCATCGTGACATAAAACCCAGTAATATCATGATTGACAAGTTAAGCCGGATAAAAGTCACCGACTTCGGTCTCGCGCTTCAGGAACGGACGACGCGGCTTACCATGGACGGCGGCATCGTGGGAACGCCTGAGTACATGTCGCCGGAACAGGCCGCAGGTCAGACTGCCACGCCGAGAAGCGATATTTACTCGCTCGGCGTCGTCTTCTACGAGCTGCTCACGGGAAAGGTCCCCTTCGAGGCCGACTCCCCCTTGATGTTGATAAATAAGATTCAGAACTCCGAACCCGAATGGCCGCGGTCGATCAATGCCGACATTCCGCTCGAGATCGAAAAAGTGATCCAGACTATGATGGCCAAGAACACGCGGGATCGATATGCGAGCTGCCAGGAGGTTATTCAGGATTTGCGGCGCGTCAAAACCGGTCAGCCCATCGCGGCTCGGCCGAAACGGAGATACTCCGTGGGACTCGCGGCAGCAGTTGGCGCGCTCGTGCTCGCGACGGCTGCGGGCGGCGGGTTATTCTTCCTGAAGCACTCTAAGAATGGTTACCCGGAGGCGCCAAGTCAAACGCCTGCGACCGAGCCGCAGAAGACGGCTCAACCGGCGCCGGTTCTCGCGCCGGAGCCGGAGCCGGTATCAGAACCGGAGTCTGCCCTTGCTGCGAACACTGCGGAAAGGCCGGTGTCTCCGGCGGAACAAAGGATCAGCCAGATTGACAAAGAGCTTGCCGTCGTTGGAGACGAACTCAAAAGCATCTCACTTCAAAAGCCGCCACCGGAAGAAATGTGGCCGGACGAGATCACGCTCAAGACAGGCAGCAAGAAGAGATGCGACATTATCAGCGAATCCCCCGAGAAGGTTCGAATTCGCACTGATACGGCGGTCGCTGAGATTCCACGCAGCGAGATAACGCTCATCACTCCCGCAACTGCAGAGGAGAAAGAAAGCGCCCGGGCAGTTCGCGCAAGCGAGGAGAAGCGCCTTGAAGACGAACACCGAATAAGAAACAGGATCGAATCGCTCAGGAAAGAGCGTGCCCGGCTTGCGGAAACGCTCGAGCGCGAGAAAGCGCCCAACGAGGCGCCGCCAAACGCAAAAGCCGCCGCCCTCCCCCCTCCCCCCGGCCCTCATCCGCCGCCGGCGCTGGCAGAAACTGCGACAGGAACGGCAAATCAAATGGCCGCGCAATCCCCGGCGCAAACCAAAAAGGGCACTATCCAGATTCCTCTCGTGGAGGAAAACTGGACCGCAACCCATGACTGCCAGCGTCACGCCGATATTCTTTTCGACAACGACGCAATTTCGATAGCAAGCGACCACCGAATTGGCCGCTCCACCTGCACAACCACTCTTTCGACGATCAGTCCCATCGAAGGCATCCCCGACACTATTCGGATGGCGGTCGAGGTTCATCGCATCATGACTCCGAGAACCGACCGCGCGCTCTTCTTTCTCGTTGTGAACTTCGCGAGTGGGAGCTCTATCGAGTACTCTCTGTTTGACTCGCGGTTTAGCGCGGCCACGCCAGAGGTGGTCCAGATCGACCACGGGATCCGGATAACACGTCCCGAACTCCTCGTTCTCCCGAAGAAAAGTTGGCGCGCGATCGTGTTGCCGCTGGGGGCCGATATTGCCAGAATAAAAGGAGGCGAGAGGATAAGAAATCTCGCGCCCGTGTGCAGGTACGCCGGACCGACCGCGGGTACGACAATGTTCCGGTGCAAAGCCATTGCCCTTACATGGAAGTAAGACGCCGAACGCGCCCGCCGCAAAGGGAGGCGAAGTAGCCATGGAATCGCCGAACTCACTCCTAGAGGAAGAGAAAAGAATACGACGGCTCAGAATCATGGTGGACCTGACGGCCGCAGTCCTTGCGCAAGAAAGAATGACAATAGACGAGGCGCTTGACCTTATTAATGCGACCAAGCGCGCGGCGCTAAACCTCTTTCCGGACAAAGGCGATACCTTCGACATTATCTACGGGAGGCGTTTCGCGAGAATCCTGCGAGAGCGGTTTGAGACTGCGAAGCGAGAGCAGCAGCGCAACATAGGAAAAGACCCGAACCCGATATAGGGACAAAGCCGAACTGCGGGTCTGTCCCTGACAAAGCTTAGAGCACGGCATTGATTTATCCACCCGGAAGTTGTAAAATCGAGTCACAACCCACGGTCAGATTTATGTGAGCAGGATAAAAGCAAAAAGAAGGCTGAGGGCAACCATATTTTACATCTGCGTGGCGGTCTTAATCGCTGTCCTCTATGCTTATCGAACTTTGATTTCGTCAGCGGCGATTGATTTTCTCAATGCGGCAGTCGAAACTTACGATTCGCTCGCGGGGAGATAGGCGCAAGGGAGGGAAAAAGCGGATGCCGCTCGATTTCCTGTTTATCTGCTTCGTTGTGTTCGTGCTGAGCGCATTCGTGTTGACGCTTGCGACGCGAACCACCCAGCCGGATTCGCTGGGAGAATCTTCACCGGCAGAGTCCGAAAAAGTCCCGGAGGACAGGGCCAAACACCCGCCCTTCGATGATCTCGACGAGTTTGTCGAGGCGATAAGCCGGGACAAAGACTTCCTTGCCGCCTCTCCTCCCATCCAGATTCCCGCTGTTGATCTTCCGGGCGCAAAGCTGGGTGGCGGCGCGAGCGGCGAGGCTTACTCTAAAACAACGGGCGAGCTCATCCTGACGCTAAACGTGTCCACGGATGAGAGGAGGAGATATAGCCGGCGCATGAACGACAGGCGCGTCTCGGAGGCTTCCCATAAGGATGAGCGCAGAATGGTGCAGAGGCGCGTGTGGCTGCGGCGTGACGAGGATCGGCGAGGAAAGCGTATGTTGAATGTGTCGGATGCCGCCGACACGCTTGGCGTGCCGGTGGAGCGCATTTACAAATGGCTCGATGACACCGATATTCCATTTTATCAGGTAACGGAGGGCAGAAAGAAAGCGATCCGGTTCGAAATTGACGAATTACTTCAATGGTACAGCGCGTTTTCCGCGAACGCACGCGCGCCGCGGCGCGAACTGTGAAAAGGAGGACCAGGATGTTGTTATTCCGCACAGTCTCACGGTCTGCCGGTCTGTTCACGCTGACGGGAGTAGCTCTCGCACTCGGCGCAAATCTGTGCTTTGCCGATGCTTCCTATGAAAATAAAAATGAGCGATGCGCCCCCAGCGGACACATTGTCGGTGATACCGTTGCTCGAGGAATAGACTTCGCGTTAAAGCCGGCATATCTTTGTCTGAGCAGCGCGTATTTCTATGTGTGCAAGCCTCCGGAGCCCCGCCTTATTACAACTATAAGAATAGAAGAGCCGCCTGCTCAACAGGGACTCCAGCCGGAAGCCGGGCAATAGCCTTTTGGTATTCAGCATGAGAGATGCTAAATCCGGGGACACCATGCCGCATGGTGTCCCCGGATTTAGCCGTCACACCAAGGGTGCACATTTTAGTTGCAGAAATGGATTCCCGCCTTCGCGGGAATGACGTAAGGTATTCAGACCTTTGGTTTTATCCGGGAACTAGGAACTGGGAACCAAGAACTGGTTTCTTAGGAGGAAAGAATGTCCAGATGGGAGATTCCCCCAAAGGGCGGACATATGGACTCGGCCGATGGAGTATATTTCCAGAACATGACGATGAAGGACGCCGAGGAGCGCCTGAAAAGATGTGATTTGATAATAATTCCCGTGGGAAGCACGGAAGCTCATGGCCCGCACGCATGCTATGGAGAGGACACGTTCCTGGTAACACGAATGGCCGAGGCGGTCGCCAAGAAGACCGGTTGCACGGTCGCCCAGCCTATTTGGTATGGCTCTCATCCGTACCACCATATCGGCATGCCCGGCACAATCCCGATTGACGAGGAAACATTTACGGCGTTGCTCTCACAGGTTATTGCCGGACTCTGGAACGCGGGCTTCCGCAAACAGATACTCCTTAACGGTCACGGACAGGAATATGTTATTCCCACCGCGATCCATCGGTTCGCCAAGCGCTTCCAGGTGCCCGGCATATTCGTCAATTTGAATTGGTACTATGCGATACCGGAACATTGCCGTGATAAGGCGCACGGAGGCCCGTTCGAGACGCCATTCATTCATGCCGACGAGGCCGAAACGTCTTTTTCGCTCGCGCTATTCCCGGAAATGATAAAAATGGAAGACGCTGTCGATACAGAGCCTGGGGGCTTCTTACCGCCCGGACATGTGGATAAGGCCGGTAATCTCTATGGCAAACCCATTCCGTGGTACGCGCACGTGGGACTGGGTCCGGTCGAGATAAGCGCTACACCGGAGGGAAGCGTTGGCAAGGCCACACTGGCAAGCGCGGACAAGGCGCGCCCGGGTGTCGAGGCGCTGCTTGATTATATGGAACGGCTGGTCAATGACATCATGAAGAAATTCCCAACCGGCAAGTTGCCTCCGGTCAATGAAGTCACCCAACGTTTCACACAGAAGGAACTCGAAGAACTCATCAAGGGGCCGTTGAAAGGCGGAAGGCACTTATACACGGTCGCATGGCCGGCCTGTTGACTAGTATACAAGGCGAAGGACGAGCAACCGCCCCCCCCTGTAGGGACCCCATGGCTGGTTGAATGCCTTCACGAGGAGAAATCTTCGCCGATAGTCGGGAACCCCGCCGATGACATCGAACGTATTGTCGAGGGTCAATTCCCAATCAATGACATAAGTAATATGCTCCGAATAAAGGTACGGTATGAGACGCCTCTCCTCGAGCGCGGGGATAACGCTGTCGTTCATCACGCCGTCCAGGTTGACCACGGTGCGGCCCGAGAAATAGCCGTATATGCCGCTGTTAAATGCGCCGACTTTCTCGTGCGGCTGCACGTTCTCTCTTATCCACGGCAGAGCCTCGTTGAACATCGTCCAGTGAAGGCTGTGCGTGTTCACCGACGCCGTCCCATCCCTCCACGTATTCACGCTTGCCATCCCCATATTCACAGCGGCAAGCGCGGCCACAACTAAGCCGATCGCACGCACAAAACGCCTGTTGCGGTTTGCAAGCAGCCAGCAGCCGATGCTCGCCATTGCGCCTGTGAAAATCAACATGTGCGCAGGATAGAGATAGCGGTTGTAGGGGCGAAAGTAGCAGGCGTAGTAGAACGAATGGGCCAGCGGATAGATGACAAATAAAATGAAGGGAAACCCGACAGCTCTTTTCTCGCGCCCCATGAAAAGGATAATGAGGAAAACCGCAAAGGCAAGGAGCGACACAGATGAGAAAGGCGCGAACCCATATATCTTCGCAATGGCCGGCGCGTGGCTCGTGATTATGCTAACGAGCCCTTTGAAGACGCCGCCTTTCAGGATGTCTTCCGGACTGTACCAGAAATTCACCGCCCTGTGGCTGTTCGGCAATACCACACCCGAGACGCTGTAGCTCCACGCAATCCATGGCAGCATCATTGCCGCGCCTACCAGCGACATCGGAATAACCCTCTCGGCAATCCGGCCAGGGCGCTCTTTGCGAAGAAGCGCATAGAAGAATTGGTCTGCCGCAAGGGCAACCCCGAGCAACGCTCCGTCGAACCGGGAGAGCGCGGTCAAACCTATGAGTGCGCCAACACTTATGCTCTGCGAGGCGCGCAGGTCACGGCGTCGAGGAAGATAGAAATAAACGGTTGCAGCCAGAAAGAAAGCAAAGAGTGCGGTTTCAAGGCCGCACATCGCCACCCCCGCAACGTTGTAATTGAAAAGCCAGGTCAGCGCGGCGAGGATGGCCACCATACGATTTCCGCCCAAATTGACTATCTTATATATGAGGAAAGCCGTCAGTGTGTGAAGCACAGCGCAGGCGGATAGCAGAAGATGAGCGGGCGTTTCCGAGCCGGGAGCAAACGGCCACACGAACAGGATGGAAAGCGCCAACCAAAGGGGATGGTAGCCGTTAGTGGAGTGGATGCCGTCAAACGTTGATCCATTGCCGTCGACGAGGCTGCGGGCGACGCGGAGATAGTAGAAGCAATCTTCAAACACGAATCGCGGAAGCGTTATGCGGAGCGGCAACCACGCGAAAAACAAGCACGAAAGGAACCCGAGAACTAGCCCGGCATAAAGGGCGACTGGTTCTTCCGTGTGTGATAGACTTGGCGCTCGGTCAGTCAAATGGCAGACTCTCCGGCATGGATTGCCGATGCTTTCGTGTATTTGCAAAGGTCAATCGGGAATTGACTGCAGAAATTCGATGAGCTTCTCGAGGTTCCGCCGTTGCTTTTCTTTCATATGCCAGTAAGACATTCCCATGGCATATCTCTGTTTGTCTTCGGCCAGTTTCCTGGACCATACAACTCGAGCGCCGGTCTCGATGGGCGGAGTCACGGGATTATCGATCGCCATCTTGAGAGTCAGTCCTTCCGGCAGCAGATGGTCCGCTTCGATTGCGATGCCCTTCTCGCTAACATCCCGGACAATGCCGTGCTCTCCTTTTCGAAATGCAAAAGGAGGCAGTTTGCCGAGCGCCCGGCGCGCGACCTCCGGGTTGAAATCGACTATCGCTTTGAGTTCGGTCTTGCACGAATAACGGATGTACTTGCGCCTTTCCCCTGTCTTCTGCGCCGCCATAGACTCACCTCCGCCTCAGCGCTCAACCTCTACGTCTTTGTCTTGAAGTACTCAATGGTTCGCGCCAGCCCCTCACGGAGACTCACTCGAGGTTCCCATCCGAGAATTCTGCGCGCGCGCGATATGTCAGGCTGTCTGACTTTCGGATCGTCCTCGGGAAGGGGCTTCATGACGATCTCGCTGGCGCTGTTCACGAACTGCTTTACGAGTTGCGCCAGTTCCAGCACTGTCATTTCATTCGGGTTCCCGATGTTTACCGGGTCAGCCTCGTCCGAGAATAACAGGCGCGAAATGCCATCCACCAGATCGTCGCAGTAGCAGAAGCTGCGTGTTTGTGAGCCGTCGCCGTATACGGTAAGCGGCTCGCCCTTAAGCGCCTGTGTGATGAAGTTCGAAACCACACGCCCGTCGTTGGGCCGCATGCGCGGGCCGTATGTGTTGAATATGCGCGCAATGCGAGTATCCATCTTGTGTCTTCGGTGGTACGCCATTACGAGCGCCTCGGCGAAACGTTTCGCCTCATCGTAAACGCCGCGCGGACCGATGGGATTGACATTGCCCCAGTACGATTCAGGCTGAGGATGTATGAGAGGGTCGCCATACACTTCAGAAGTGGAAGCGAGCAAGAACCGCGCCTTCTTGTCTTTTGCCAGGCCGAGCACCTTGTGGGTGCCGAGCGCGCCGACCTTAAGCGTCTGAATCGGGAGTTCCAGATAGTCTATGGGGCTTGCAGGCGACGCAAAATGGAGAATGTATTCGAGCGGACCCGCCACATAGAGATATTCGGTCACATCGTGGTGGATAAACTTGAAATGCTGGTTGCCGAACAGGTGAGCGATATTGTCGGGATTGCCGGTGATGAGATTATCAACGCAGATGACGTCGTATCCCCGGTTGATGAAATGATCGCACAAATGCGATCCCAAGAAACCGGCTCCACCAGTTATCAGGACTCGTGGCAACTAGTCACCTCCTCATCGATCCTTCTCCAATACTCGATTAGGTCCTTAAGTGTAACCTCGAGCGGGATGCTCGGCCTCCAGCCGATCGCGCGTTCGATTTTTGCGAAATCGCCCCGGATTTCCTCGACGTCGCTTTTGCGAGCCCGATCCGGGCACTCAATGACATCGAGCTTTCTGGCCGAAATCGAAACGAGCGTGTCCAATATCTCCCCGACCGACACCGCCCTCCCGGAGCAAATATTATACACCTCGCCGGGCTCGCCGCCTCGGAGAATGTCACGGTAGGCGCGCACCACGTCTCTCACGTCGGTAAAATCGCGCTTCGGAGTGAGGTTGCCTACTCTGATCTCGGGGCCGCGCCTGCCCCGTTCAATCTCGACAATTTGCCTCGCGAAATCGGAGCAGACGAAGCGCGGCGACTGCCGAGGCCCCGTATGATTGAACGGGCGGACGCGAACAACGCGTATACGGCCTGACAGCCCGTACTGATACGCGAGCATGCTGGCGCTCACCTTGCTCACCGAATAAGGGTTTGTCGGTCGAAGGGGATTCTCTTCAGTAATGGGGATTTCTTCTTTTCGAACGAGCCCGTATTCATCGGCCGACCCTACGAAGAGTATGCGTGGGCCTCGCGCGAGCTTCTTTGCGGCCTCGAACAGGTTCAGCGTGCCATAGAGATTCGTGTCGAATGTGAGACGAGGGTCAACGACCGAGTCCGGAATGAACGCGAGGGCAGCGAGATGGTATATTTCGTCGGGCTTGGCCTGCGCCACCATTGCGGTTACCGCGTCCGGATCGCGCAGGTCACAGGTAACCAGCTTAAGGCGAGACGAGAAGGGTTCCGTGTTGCGGACGGACTCCTCGGGCAAAACCGCGCCGGATACCTCCTCTCCGCCATTCAGGAGAAGCTCGGCGAGATGCGAACCGGCGAATCCGGCGATCCCCGTTATCAATATCTTCATTGACGCTTTTGATTTCGGCCGCCGGCAGTGCGGCCAGGATCATCTCTCAAAGTAGTCGATCACCTTCCGCAACAGTTCATCCAGACTCGTCTTCGGCTCAAAGCCGACGACCCGCTTTGCCTTGCTGGTATCGGGCACGCGCCGGCGCAGGTCCTCGAATCCTTTCTCATACGCCTGCTCGTAAGGGATGTAATGGATGGGAGATGAGCTATCGGTTATCGTGATTATCTTCTGGGCAAGCTCTTCGATGGTGACCGGCTCCATGGACCCGAGGTTAAAGATTTCCCCCACTGCCGCCGGATGCTCGGCAAGGGCGATTGTGCCCTCGACTATGTCGTCTACGAAGGAAAAACAACGTATCTGCTTTCCGTCGCCGAAAACGCGGAGGGGGTGGCCCAGCAGGGCCGCTTTCACAAAACGGGGAACCACCATACCATACTCGCCTGACTGTCTGGGGCCGCATGTGTTGAAGAAACGAAGTATCACCACGGGCAGTTTCTTCTCGCGCCAGTATGCGAGCGCCAAGAATTCATCGAATGCCTTCGTGCAGGCGTAACCCCAGCGCGAGATGGTGGTTGAGCCGAGAACCCTGTCGTCATCTTCGCTAAGCCGCTCCTTCTCGTTCTTCCCATAAATCTCCGAGGTTGACGCTAGAATCAATTTCCGCTTGTACCGGTTCGAGGACTCGAATACGTTTTCCGCGCCCTTCGTGTTGATACGCAGCGAAGCGAGCGGGTTCTCGATAACGTACTTGACGCCTACGGCAGCGGCCATGTGGAAAACGATTTCGCTCCGGGATACGAGCTTGTCGACCGTGTCGAAATCCATAACGGTGTCCAGACAAAACTCGAAAGAAGGGTCATGCCGCAGGTGATCGATGTTATCGCGGCTGCCGGTCGAAAGGTCGTCAAGCGCGGTCACCTTGTATCCGCGTTTGAGCAAAGCCTCGCACAGATGCGAGCCGATAAATCCGGCGCCTCCGGTTACCAACGCGTGGGCCATGGTTCATTCACTCCTAGTGGATTTATGGCGGTCTTGCGCTCGATTCGCCTCATCGGGAACGCCTTGATGTTGAACGTCAGCATCACAGAGGTTGCTTCCTGGCGGTCTCTCAGACTGAGCAAAATCTCCCAGCAGTGCAAATCGCGCCACAGCCAGAATTCCTGATACGAAAAATCGTTCATTGCAAAGTCGTAGCGCTGCTCGAATCCCGCGCGCCAGAGAGGTCCGAACGCCTTGCTGAACGAGTACATCACCTGCGTGTCGAAAGAATTAAGGACGGTGTCTTCGTGGATTACGCCGACGGAAGCCCGGTAGGAATCCGGCATCGTGTATCTCATGACGGCGCTCAGAAGGTCCGTCCGCCTCTCGTCTCTGAAATCATTGAGCGCCTTCAGCGCAAACTCACCATTGGGCAGCGGTCTTATCAGAAACTCGTTCTCCAGAACGGCTAACTTATCCTCACCGTCGTCGAACTCCATATCAGCCGTCAATATATATTGCGCCATCTCGGTCACGTGGCCATCGGGCCGCTTCGCCTGCAGGTAGTTCCTGAACTCGAGCTCCACGAGGTTCTCACGATCGATAGCGTCGATGGAGTCGAACTGCGGGATGTCTTCTGGCTCGTCGTCGGGCTCCGGCCTGAAACGATATGTGACGGTCGGAACAAACACATGTCTGAATGCGGTGTATCGCTTGAGCGGGGAGCCATACGCTTTCTGGAAACGAGACTGCCCGACGAGACCGACATCCCACGAAAGCCGATATTCGTCGTCTTCGGTCAGCGCATCAGAATAATACGTGCCATTGGCCTCGAGGAACGGCGCGAGGCCGACCAGTTTCCGGAATCCCAGAGGGTATGCGAGTCTCGCGGCAGTGAAATTACGCGCGGATTCGGGTCCGCCCGGCTCATGGTTCAAGTATGCGGCGTCATTTGAAGCGCTGTAGAGGAATCCGGTGTCACCCAAGCCCTGTTCAAGCAATTCCAATTTGACTTCGGGCAAACGCTCCACATCTGCCACGAAGTCCACCAGCCGTTCGCGCGCCGTGACAGAGACAACGCTGTGTTCGCCGGTTCGGATGACATTGAGAAATGTTTCGGGCTGCTCTCTCTCCGAGAACTCGTCGAAGTAGTACGTCTTAAGAAATTCTCTGTCGCTGATGTATTCGGCTTGCAGGAGAGCAACCCACTCCTCCGTTATGTCCTGTCGATAATAAAGGTCTGCCTTCCCCCTGTTATTGTCGACGTCTTCGTCATCCGTGTTACTTTCGTTCAGGTCGTAAATATAGAACGCGTCGAATGTGCCTTTACCCTGGCCGCCGAAAAGGTTGAGAGCGCCATCCATCCCTGCCCCGACGCCGCTTTCGGTGAAGACTCCGACATTGGGCCGAAGAGACACCTCCTCGCTCAACTCGAGGTTGTATCCCACACGGGCAAATGCGCCGACGTCGCTCTGGGTCCCCGTTTCAAGGTCGATAGGCGGGCGCCCGGGGCCCAGTCCTTGGGAATAATAGGGCAAATAGAATACCGGCACAGGTCCGGCAAACAACGTAAGGTCGCGGGCGACGACTCTCTCACCCGGGTCAACATCAACCGAGCCAGCCTGAAGGCGGTAATGGGGACGCGGAAGGCTGCACGTGGTCAAGGCGGCCTTATCCACGGAATACTCCCCTGTCATCTTGCGCCCGATTTGGTCTGCTGAAACATACCATGGGTCGGAGTGCCCTCGCGCAGTGTATAGGACACCCTCCTGCTTCTCAAAATCGAAAACGCCTTTTGAGCCCTCGACGACATCGCTGCCGCGCGCCGCTGCCACATTCCCTTCAATCTCCGCGCGCCTTCGGGGAAGGTCAATAACAATTGAGTCGCCCTTGAGGGTACTTTCGTTCTGGACAATCTCGACGTGGCCTCGGCCCGTAACGATGCCGGTTTTAGAGTTGTAATTGAAAGTGTCGCCGGAGAAATAGATCGGCGCTGTTTTGCTGATGACCCCGGATTCACTGAAATCGGAGAAACCCGCGGCCATAACCTTGTGCGCGGGACAGATGACTACCGCTAAGATCAGAGAAGCGGCCAACGACAATATGTCATTTGGCGCTCGGCGGAGAACCGCCAGCTTCTTGCCCCAACATCTCGGCCGGTTATTGCGCTTCGCGTCTTTGTCGCGGTGTTCGTTCACTCTGAAAGGTTCGCAGGTCTGGTTGCCAAGGGATCACATCGGAAACGGCGCGAAACAGGCTGCCTGATTTTCGCCAGATTATAGCACAGGGGCTACAATACTTCAACATAGTCTAGATGCTCCGTTGCTCGAAAGGTAGCAATCAATTGTAAGTAGCAATCAATTGTCATAAGTAATAATCACTTGTCATTCTGAGCGAAGCGAAGAATCTCTGTTTGCGCGCGACATGCGCGCAATACTCTTGACTTTTCAGTTCCGGCCAATCTATAATTTTTGAGGTTATATTCTCCCCTTTGAGGCGTCTGTCGTGAACCCTCAAACCTCTCGATCTTGTTCGCCCTCGCAGGCTTTACACCTATTTACAGAAAGGAGTCACCAATGGGCCGGTATATCGAAACAAATCTGAACATGACCGAGGAGCAGATTGCTCTCAAGGAAAGCATCCACGAGTTCTGCAAGGAAGTGCTCAGACCCGCCAGCGTCCAGTTGGACAAGATCGCTGACCCGGAAGACGTGATCAAGAAAGATTCCATTCTTTGGAAGACGATGAAGAAGGCCTACGAGCTGGGATATCATGCGGCCACCATTCTTGAAGAGCACGGCGGCCTCGGATTCGGCCCGCTCGAGTCGCACATTTTTCTGGAAGAGATGGGCTGGGCGAGCGCGGATTTCGCTATTGCTATCGGCGTCGCATCGTTTCCTTTCTCGGTCGCCGCGAACAGCATGAATGACGACCTCATCAGGGACCTGGTAAAACCATTTGTTGAGGATAAAGAGGCGAAGTACATCGGCTGCTGGGCGATCACTGAGCCGGAACACGGCTCGGACTCACTGATGGTCGGCACGAACGAGTTCGCGGACGCGAAGATATCTTTTCAGACAACTGCCAAACTGGACGGCGACGAATGGGTCATCAACGGCCAGAAGTCGTCATGGGTTTCCAACGGCATCATAGCCACGCATGCGCTCACGTTCCTTACAATCGATGCGTCGCAGGGAATGAACGGCGGAGGCGTCGCGATTGTTCCTCTCAACGCGCCCGGGGTATCAAAGGGGCGCTCGCTTAATAAGCTCGGCCAACGCGCGCTTAATCAGGGCGAGTTCGTTCTCGATAACGTTCGAATCCCTCAAAATTATATGCTCGTGCAGCAGGATATGTATCCGATGGCGATGCACATGACTTTGGCGGGCGCAAACGCGGCGATGGGCGCGATATTCACCGGCGTCGCCCGCGCGGCGTTCGAGGAAGCGCTTGACTACTGCAAAGTCCGCATTCAGGGCGGCAAGCCGCTGTGCGAACATCAGTGGATACATCAGAAGCTTTTCGAAATGTTCAGGAAAGTCGAGTCGGCAAGGGCTCTGTCCAGAACCGCAATGATATACAACCATAACACTCTGCCACCGGCCGTCGAACTCTCGATAGCCTCGAAAATCCATTGCACGAACGCCGCCTTCGAGATTGCGAATGACGCCGTTCAACTCTTCGGCGGGTACGGCCTCAGCAAGGAATACACGATCGAGAAGATTTTCAGGGATGCGCGCGCATCGCTGATCGAGGACGGCTGCAACGAGGTTCTCGCCCTCGCAGGCGCAAGGGCGATATTAGGCAAGTACTAGGAAGGAAGAAATAACCACCGAGGCGCAAAGGCACAGAGGAAGGCTTCCCTTTGCTGTGTCTCAGTGCCTTGGTGGTTTGTCTTTTCTCTTCTTCTCATTCATCATCCATCATTCATCATTCCGACTGCCCTTTTCTCATATAGTCTCGGTCTCGTCTGAGTTTTTCGCGTGTCTCCTCGGTCATCATCATAAATGCCGGATGGTCGGAACGCCATGTGCGCTCTTCGAGCGGGCGCGTTCGCATTTTCTCGATCTCGCGCGCGAACTCCTCAGATAAGGGAATGCCGCTTTTGCCGACTTCCGCCGGAGTGAAGCATTCGCCGTAAATGTGAAGCGAGTCGGCCTTGTCACAGTATCTACCGACCTTCACTTCCCTGCCCCATGCCTTCGAGATTTTTTCCGCAATCGTTCTTTGCAGGTCGGTGAGCGCATATACGTTCATGAACCACGCGCGATAAAGGTCCCTCGAACGCCAGTCAGTGTTCATATTGAGCACAGGCGTCCCGTCTTCATCCTGTGCGATGCGACACCATACCCTTTGCAGACAAGGCGGATCGTGCGTATCGGGGTCAGCCGTCGGCATCCACGTGGTCGCCTGCGTGCGCCTGCTGTAAAAAGCGTCCACGGATTTTCTCACGATGTAGTCGATCTGGTCAAGCGGCGAAACCTGGAGGTGCTTGAGTCGCGCTTTGAGATCGTCCGGACTCTTGATAACTCCAGAATCAAGCAGCGACAGGAGTTTGGTTGGCGAGAGCAAAATGCCGTCGGGATTGTCCACGCTCTCGGTCGGGTGATAACCGAACAGGCGGCCGTGATATGTATATGTCCACAGGTCGGGATTTGAGGGGTCGACCCAGTGGTCGTGGATGCCCTCGACGACTTCCTGGCGATAGACCTCAAGTTCCTCCGGCCCGCCGGGGAAATTCTTGTGGATTCTCGGCTCGCCAAATGGTTCGAGCACCTCGATGATTACCGTCGCATCCTTGCTCGGCGGGTCTATGAAATCGCCGGATGCATCTTTCTTGTCGTACTCAGTGCGGATATCGATCCCAAGATTCCACACTGCTAACATTGCCCTCTCCCACGCCTCCGGAAGAGTTCTGGCCGATATGTGCAAAACAGGTATATTGCCGCGATTAAGTCTTGTCATGGAACTCCGCCGATTCCTTCCTTTCTTCCCTTGTCCGCAGATTACGCTGATTTTCGTTGATTAAGAAACTGCATACGCGAATTACGCGAATTTGTGCACAAGGAACGCCGAACCGCCATTCTGAGCGAAGCGAAGAATCTCATATATAATTCGGCGCTCCATTCGTGGCATTTGTCGCATCCGTGACATTCGTGATCTGACTCTTTTTTTTCTTCTGTTTCTTCCCTTTTCCCCGTTTCCCCCTTTAACCTTTTCCCCTTATTTGTGTAGTGTTCTCTCTATAAAGGCGGCAATATGATCCGCGATTTCTTCGCCCTTTTCTTCCTGCAAGAAATGCCCCGCGCCTTTTATCGTGATCTCCGGCTGCTCGCTTGCCGAGGGGACGAGCGCGCGGAAAAACAGGTCGCCGCCGCGCGTGATCGGGTCACCGTCGGAGAACATGACGAGACAAGGCTTCTTCCATTTCGAGAAAACCTCGCGCGCGAGCCGCATCGAGTCTGCGCCCGGGTCATCGGGCCGGATGGGAACGAGCAGAGGCCACATCTGCGCGCCAGCCTTGTAGCGCCTGTCAGGGAACGGCGCTTCGTAGGCGGCCATAATCTCAGGTGTCATGTGATCGGGATCGGCCATCGCCATCTGCATTAACTGGCCGATGGGTAAATCCGGCGTGTTCTCGACATACGTACGCCACTGCATGAATCCCTCTCCCATCTCGATATCGCCAGTCGGGAGCCCCGTATTCATAATGACCAGCCTCGCAAATCGTTCTGGCATTTCAGTCGCCACCCGAAGCCCTATCAGCCCGCCCCAGTCCTGACACACGAGCGTGATATCCTTCAGCTTCAACGTCTCAATGAAACCTGTGAGCGTGTCCCGATGCATCTGAAACGAATACTCGCTCATCTCCGTGTATTTGTCCGATTTGCCGAACCCGATAAAATCCGGCGCAAGTACCCGATATTTCTTCGCCAATATCGGAATCATCTTCCTATACAAGAACGACCACGACGGCTCGCCGTGCAGGCACAGTATAATCTCTCCCCTTCCCTCATCTAAGTAATGCACCCTGCACCCATTGATCTCCACATAATTCGGCTTGAAACCGTAGTC
Organism: uncultured bacterium; assembly: GCA_964450145.1. Taxonomy (GTDB): domain Bacteria; phylum Abyssobacteria; class SURF-5; order SURF-5; family SURF-5; genus JACRIR01. Next base: position 4,339 of record CAYVDS010000019.1, on the reverse strand, counting down.
CGGCAGATTCTTGAATCGTTCCTCAGGTGTTCTTACTATGGGCATGGCTTGGCTCTCCATCATAGATATTCGACTGGTAATATGGGTGGCGTCCATGACTATAAAGGATTCACAAGAATTGTTCAAGTCCCGCTCAGAGGCGAAAGGGGGATATCAAACCGCAAAGGCGCAAAGACCGCAAAGGAAGTGAACCGCCGAAAAGGCGAGAAGCGTTTGTTTGTTCCCCGTGGTTCATCCGCATCCTTGCTCCTTTCGCCTCATGCTCCTTTGCGGGTCGGGTTTGCGGCCATTTGTGGTATAATTCGTTGTTGCTGAAACCTCGGAGGTGAGATATGAATGTGCTTGTGACCGGTGCGACCGGATTTGTCGGAACTCATTTGGTGAGAAAGCTGGCGGCGCAAGGCGACAAAGTGCGCTGTCTCGTTCGGAAAAGCAGCAACGTTGGCGCTCTCAAGAAAATGGATGTCGAGTTCGCACAGGGCGACATCACGCATTACGAATCACTGCTCGAAGCGGCGCGAGGACAGGACATCATCTATCATTGCGCGGCGCTCGTGAGCATCGGCCCGACGCGAAGCGAGTTCTATCTCGCGAACGTCGAAGGCACGAGAAACGTGCTCAAGGCATGCGAGAAGGCCGGAGTAAAGAAGCTCGCGCACGTGAGCACGCAATCGGTCACATTCGATTTCACGGACAAATATAACGCAGACGAGACAACGCCTTTCCCTTACACCTATAAGGACTTCTATTCGGAGACTAAGGCGCTCGCCGAGAGAGAAGTGCTGGACGCGGCGAGGAACAGGCGCGTGCGCGCGTGTGCCGTCAGGCCGACGTGGGTGTGGGGCCCGGGCGACTTGACGATACTTCCAACTATCGTAAAGCTCGCGCGCCGAAAACAGTTGTTCCTCATCAACGGCGGTCGCGCCGGAACATCGACCAGCTACATCGAGAACGTGTGCGATTGCCTGATACTCGCCGCTCAAAACGAGAAAGTGTCCGGCGAGACGTTCTTCGTGACGGACGATGAACGCATCACCGCGCGAGATTTCATCGAGAAGATGGCCGATGCAGTCGGTTTCGCGAGGCCGAAGATTTCGATCCCGTACGGACTCGCCTACGCTTCCGCCGCTATCGCGGAGAGACTGCACGAACTCTCGGGCTCGAAGAAGCAGCCGTTGATGACCCGCTATGCGATTGCGCTTTCCGGTCGCAACCTTACATTTAGTTGCGAGAAGGCGAAGCGAATGCTCGGCTATCGGCCTGCGGTGAGTATAAATGAAGGCATGAAGCGGTTGTCCGCGTGGGTGAAGGAAATCGGCGGCGTCGAAAAGCTGGTAGGTTAATAGTTGTATCCTGTCTCGCCGTGCTGGCTCTGATCGAGGCCGTCCACCTCGTGCTCTTCGCTCACCCGCAAACCCATCGTCCAATCGAGGACCTTCAGGATGATGAACGTCACGACGAAGGAATAGACCCATGCGGCGCCCACACTCATCGCCTGTGTCATCAGCAAAGAAGGATTGCCGAAAAGCAGCCCGTCGGTTCCCGCCGAATTTATGGCCTTTGAGGCAAACAGCCCGGTAGCCAGCGCGCCCAACGTGCCGCCGACCCCGTGAACGCCCACGACATCGAGGGAATCATCATATCCGAACTTACTCTTCAAGTTGATGGCGAAATAGCACACGATGCCGGCAGCGCCTCCGATGATGATCGCCGAAACCGGCCCGACAAAGCCAGATGCCGGCGTGATGGCAACAAGCCCTGCGACTGCGCCCGATGCCGCCCCGAGCACCGTCGGGTTGCCCCGGAACGCCCATTCGGCAATCATCCATGAGAGCGCAGCGGCCGCCGTTGAGATATGGGTCACCACAAACGCAGATGTTGCAAGCGAGCCGGAAGATACTGCGCTTCCGCCATTGAAACCGAACCAGCCGAACCAAAGCAGCGCGGCGCCGAGCAGCGTCATGGTCAAATTATGCGGTGGCATCGGCTCTTCGCCATACCCTTTTCTCTTTCCCACGGCCAGCGTGGCCGCCAGTGCGGCGACTCCGGAACTTATGTGCACGACAAGGCCGCCTGCGAAATCAAGAGCGCCAAGGTTTCTGATCCACCCGCCGACGCCCCACACCCAGTGTGCCATCGGGTCATATACGAGTGTTGCCCAGAGAATCAAGAATACAAGATACGTCTTGAACTTGAACCGCTCGGCGATTGCGCCCGTGATCAGGGCGGGAGTGATCACCGCAAACATCATCTGAAATATCATGAATGCCTGATGCGGAATCGTGGCCGAATAAGCAGGGAAGGGATCGAGCCCGACGCCTCTGAGACCGATCCAATCGAGGTTTCCAATGAAGTGCTTAACGTCAGGTCCGAACGCGAGGCTGTAGCCATAAAGAACCCACTGGATGGTTATCACTCCAAGGGCGATGAAGCTCTGCATGATCGTCCCAAGGACGTTCTTGGTTCTGACCATACCGCCGTAAAAAAGGGCAAGCCCGGGCGTCATCAACATAACCAAAGCAGACGAAATAAGAATCCATGAGGTATCGCCCGTGTCCACTGCGGGTGGCGCCGCGCTCACCTCAGCGGACGGCGTCGAGCCTGCAGGCATCTCAAGCAAAGCAGTTTCCACCGCGGGCTCTTGCGCAAAGGCTGGCGCGCCAATGAGGAGAACAATTATAAGAACGCCACCGAAAACGCTTGCCAATCTTTTCATCGGTTAATCCCCTTCAATCCAATCCCCTATCATCCTGTGCCACCCATCCGGGCCTTGCGGGATTCCAATCCAAAATTCGCACTCCAAAATCCATTGACACGCGACTCGGAACTCGGCACTCCGCACTTGCGCGGCTCCCTTTCGCCTTGTTCCTTTCACCTTTCGCCTATTTAAAAGCGGGCGGGCTGGTCTTCTGACCCCGCGACTTTGGCTGGCTGGCACATAGTCTCAAAACAATCGGAAGAACCAACCCACCCAATCTCAGTTGAGTACAACGAACGGAAAAAGCCACTCTCTTAGGAGCGCCGGACCACGCTACGGCGCGGCAAATCGTAAAAGGAAGGCTCTATCGGCTTTGGTCATTGCGAGCGGCGCGAAGCAATCTCTCTTCTTTTGCTTTTTCCCTCTCGCCTTTGACCTTCCGCCTTCCTTGGGACTTCAACCATAAACCTTGAACTCTGAACCCTGTCTCTTCCGATGTATTTGGCAAATCCGATGCCAAGATTTTGTCAAGCGCAGGCGAGATATCTTCAACTAGTTGGAAAACAAGATGTTAGCCTACGTAGAACGCTGGGGAAATACGGCGCTGTGGACAGAGAGATTGCAGTTCGTTGCCGCTTTTATCAGCAGATGCATAAAGAGTCAGCAACCCCGCCGATTCTTTATTCAATCCAAAATCGAAAATCTAAAATCCAAAATTGAATGATTATCCTTGCGGAAGGAACTCCTGCCACTGCGCGTGCAATTCGACGTGACTGATTGTGTGGTGGACCTTGCCGGTTAGCGCAAATGTGCCTGCCTGCCCGGGCTGGAGCATCGGCGGAATTAGCGGAAGGGAGAAGTCTTCACTTGGGAACTCTCCGTGAAAGAATAACCTCGCCTGTACCTGCACATTTGTAAGAGGCGAATAGGAGACATTCTTCAGTGAGCCCGAAAGGTCGATTTTCTCCATTTCTTGCATGCAACGTATATCCACGAACTCCAATGGGCGAACCGGGAACGCGAGCACCCGTACCCTGCGGTTGGGCAACACTTCCTCCTCATCTTCTTGGAAGAGCGCACATCCGGTGATGAACCCAACCGCCAATAGAGCCAATATCAATAAAGCCATCCCGCGCGCTTTCATCATGAGCCCTCCACCTCATATCACTTTAGTCGCTTTAGACACTTTAGCTCACTGATCCACCGAACGCATGTTCGCTGAGCCAAAACGGGCACATTCTATCACGCAACGACTATAACGGTCAAAGGAGGTTTTTCCCAAAAGCCGAACCGCAAAGCGGCGCAATGCGATACAATCGCGGCAAAGAACGGGAAAGTTCCACCACAAAGGCTCCAAGTCACTAAGGGAAGCAACCGCCGATTGCCTTGTTGAAATCAATTAGCGCGTATGCTAAAATAAAGCAACTGAAAGGATTACATGAGAAAAGGGACTTCAAAAATCAGCCTTGTCGTCTATCCTGCTGCAGTGCTCCGGAAACAGGCGACAATAGTGAAAAGCGTCGATGGGACGCTTGTGAAAAGGGCAGATGAGATGTTCTCGGTGATGTACGAGAATCACGGCATCGGGCTGGCGGCGCCGCAAGTCGGTCTGTCGAAGCGGGTGCTGGTAATTGACCTGCG
>CAYVDS010000018.1:38362-43750 GCA_964450145.1 uncultured bacterium | reverse complement strand
GGTGGTGGGCACCGACTTGATGTTCGGCTTTGTGCTGGCGCTGGCGGCCGGCGGCTTCCACTTCGCTACCGGGGGCCTGGATACGGGTGTGCTCGCCAAGCTCGCCACGGGCGGCATTGCGGGTGGCCTGCTGGGCGCCTGGCTGGCTCCCAGTTTCCCCCCGCGCGCGCTGCGGGCGGCCCTTTCGCTGGCCCTGCTGCTGGTGGGCACGCAACTTTCTTGGCGGGGCTTCGGCGCGTTGCTGGCGGCGCCGTGCGGACTGTATTGCGGCGTGTGCGGGTTCTACCGCGCGTACAAGACTGACAATCAGAAGCTCAAGGAGAAACTGGGCAGTTTCTACGGTATCGAGCCGAAGGATATCGTGTGCGAGGGATGCTTATCGGACGTGGTCTTCGGGTTCTGCCGCGCGTGCGCGGTGAGGGCTTGCGCGCTCGAGAAGAATATCGAGGGCTGCTTCGAGTGCGCCGAATTTCCGTGCGTCCACATCGAAAACTATCCCTTCGACGTGGCGAAGAAATATATCATGAGCGGCACTAAGAGGCGGCGCGAGTTCGGAACCGAAAAATGGATCGCGTGGGAGACGGCGCATTATACGTGCAAGGAATGCGGCGCGGTCGCATTCCGGGAGGCGAAGCGGTGCCCCGAATGCAGGGTTGAGTTGAAGCTGGAAAAAGCGGACTGAACGAGCGCCTTTCGCCTTCTCCGATTCATCCGTGGCGCTTCACGAAATCATTGTAAAGCGCGAGGGTTTCTTTGAGCAACTCCGGGATTTCGAGGCCGTACGGGCACTTCTCGATGCACTCTCTGCAATCAGCGCAGTTCGCGACGCTTTCCATCGCTGCATCGGCCATCATGATTGCAGCTTGCGGCACCATCCTTCTTGAGAACGAGCGGAAGGCCATCGCCTGCGGTATGAGCACTCCCTTATCGCATGGCATGCAATACTCGCAGCGGTGACAGAACTTCGGGCCAAGCTCATCGCGAATCTTATCCATATCCGCGAGGTCAGCGGGTGAGAGCGGTTTCGGCGTCTCGTAGAGATTAATTATCTGATCCAGCTCGCCCTTCGCCTGAATCCCGGGGATTGGCACAACATTGAGAAACTGCTGCAAAAATCCGAAACATAAGTCGGCGCGCTCGAGCAGCCCGCCGCCGAGGGGCTTCATGGCGATTATGCCCATATCCATTTCCGCGGCAACTTTGAAGAGGTCATCCGCAGGGTCACGCTCGATGAAATTGAATGGGAATTGGATGGTTGCGAAGAGGCCTGTGCGACAGGCTTTGATGGCAGTGCCGATGTTGTGCGAGCTGAATCCGATGAAACGTATCTTTCCGTCGGCTTTCGCCTTCGCAAGAGCCTCGTACGCACCGCCGGCAGCAAGCACCTGATTTAGCGCGTCGTCGTTTATGAGATTATGCAATTGATAGAGGTCGATGCAGCGGGTCTTCAGGTTTTCGAGGCTGTAGCCGACGTGTTCTGCCGCCGTCTCCGCGTCCCTGCCAAGAGTCTTCGTCGCGATGACCACCGTCTCACGCACCGACTCGAGCGCCCGGCCGATTTTCTTTTCGCTGTCGCCATACACGTTGGCCGTATCAAAAAACCTTATGCCTCGGTCAAAGCAGTGGCGCACTACCTCGACGGCCTCGTCGAATCCGACCCGGATTATCGGTATGCCGCCAAAGCCCAGTTCAGAAACTATCAAGCCGGTCTTGCCTAATCGTGTGGTTTTCATACGATTCCCCCAATATTGCCGGAAACATCAAACATGTCCTTCGCGCAATGAAGTATATATTATCCGAACGCGTAGATCAAACGGAAAAATCGCCCTTGCTCCATAGGGAGACAAAAGGGGAAAGGGACTTGCACGAAGGCTCGATGTTTCGAGTTCTGAGTAACGACAAAAGCCGACATAGCCTTCCTCTTACGGTTAAGCCAATTAACCCCGCGCAAGGGTCAGGCGCTCCCAAGAAACTAACAATTGTTTTCCATAATTTGGGGACACGATGAAGCATCATGTCCCCAAATTATGAGGCGTTTGCGCTGGCGAAATAACCCGATCAATCAAATTCAATGGGTGATTTGACGCATTGGAAGTGAGCTTCGTTACAAGCCTTGTGTGGCTAGTCTGTCAATCTGCGGGGACATGCTCCGGCTCGACAGAATCTCATAATATCTTGTGGTCAAACAGATTAAGCAGTAACTGAGGGGCAGCGCAAAGCGGAGCGACAGGAAAATATTGCCGTTGAGACCCTATTTGTAGGAGGTGAATTCAGCATCTGGCACAGGGCTTGCCTATTTCAGAAATGGTGTAATGTCGTTACGAAGGTCTCACGAAATTCGGCAGGGTTATTCATGAAGAAAAAATGGCCCCTAATTCGGAGACACGATGGGTGGCTTAATTCGGGGACACGATGCGGCATCGTGTCCCCGAATTAAGCAGTCGCCGGTATATTGAAAGCAAAGCATGGATTCCGCGAGCGCAGAAGCTGAGTAGAAAGCCCTCAGTTGAAAAGATCGGTATCGGAAAGTGGAAAAGGTGAGAGAATGCAGAAAGCGCTGACGTTGGTGGCTGCGTTCGCTTTGACGGCGATTCATTCCCAGCCTGTCGCGGCCTTTCATGACGGCGGTGTCGCATACTGCGGCGGATGCCACACGATGCACAACAGTCAGGCCGGCCTGCCGGTTGATCCCGGTTCCCCCACCGGAAATCCCTACCTTCTTATACGCGAGACTCCGAGCGACACGTGTTTGACGTGTCACGCGGCCTACGGGCAAATGTCCACCGATGGCCAGACACTCGGCCCGGGCGGTGATTTCTACTGGATGACGCAAGATATTTCTTGGGATTCGGGGGAAGGCGCGATGGTCACCGTATTCGGGCGAGAACACGGCCACAACATCAAAGCTCCGGGCTATGGCATACAAACTGACAGCGTGTTGACCACTTCACCGGGTGGGAGTTTCAATTCAGCGCATTTGGGCTGCAACTCGTGCCATGACCCGCACGGCAACGGCAATTTTCGCTTGCTTTATGGGATCGGCACGACGCAAGCGAACTATCCGGGCAACTACACATTTAACCGGGCCGCGCCGATGGCGTTGGGCTGTCCGTGGGAGACGGGCATCACGGACGCGGGCGCTGAGAAGATCGGCCAGCACACGGCTTATATCAGCGGCATGAGCGACTGGTGCGCGAACTGTCACAACAACATGCATTCGGGGCGGACAAACAATATCGTACATCCGACGAACATACGACTTGGTTCGACCCTCAGATACAATTACAACGGGTATAGAACCACAAGCGACAAGACCCACGGCCAATACTCGAGCGCATATCTTCCGCTCGTTCCGTTCGAAGACCCTCTTAACACTACCACGAGCACGACCGGCGCAGGCTATTCGAGCAAGGTCATGTGTCTGACATGCCACCGCGCGCACGCCTCTCCATACCGCGACGCCGGCCGCTGGGATTTCGAGCAGACCCGCCTGTCCGATAGCCACCCCGCAAACGAGCCCTACCTTTCGCAGTACGTCGGCAATCCGCTCGACATGGCCGCGCAGAGAAGCTTGTGCAACAAGTGCCACATTCAAGATTAAACTCGAGGGCTCGTTGCCGAAATGGTCTTCCGTCTGACAGCTTTGCAATGTCTGTCATTCTGAGGAGCGGAGGGTCACAGACCCGAGCGACGAAGAATCTCTCATTTTCTCACAACTTTTGCGACTGAAAACAGAGATTCTTCGCTTCGCTCAGAATGACACATGCCTGTTACCTTTTCGGCAACACTCTTTTCGTCTTAACCCTTTCCCCTTCTCTACGCCTTCTCAACTTCAACCGAAACGGCGCGATCAACCGGTTGCGTGCACCAGTTCCACCGATAGAAGCTCAGGTGACCATACCCACCTGCCAGGTCGAGCCACTTTATCATGCCCGGTATCGCAGTGTCATAGCTCTTCCATTTCTCAAACTGATACGGCTCCCACGCGTGATAGATCATGACCTGCCCGGGCGAAACATCTCCCTGCGAGCGTGCGGCAGAGGTGAGCTTAACGTGTACCTTGAAATCGTCAAAATCGTTGTACACGCGGACGAGGTCACCTTCTTTGATGCCGCGCTTCTCGGCGTCTTCCGGATTCATGAACATGAACGGGCGCCCTTGATGAGTTCGTGCGAGCACGTCATCCGTGATCCATATTGAGTGCACACTCCACCGTTGGTGGCCGCTCGTCATCCGCAGGGGGTAGTTGCCGCCCATCTTCGGGTTGTCCTTGTGGACCGGGAACCCTTCGCCCGCCTCGAGGAACCAGTCATGATCGATATAGAACGTGATCCTTCGGTTATACGTCGGATATGGGATTTTCTTTGCCGTGTGGTAGGTGAGCGGTACGATGGGTTCGTCCGGCTTGATGTCGGTCGCGAGGTGCATGGCAATGACGTCCACTTTCGAGATGTTGGTGAAACGCACAATGCCGTCCTCGCGGAATTTCTTGAGGTTGTAGCCTTCGGGCAGTTGACCGAGCTTCACGCTCTCTTTGAGAGCCTCGTCGAGCACTTCGTCGGCGTCCTTGCATTCGAGCGTCTGCTCACGAACGAGTCCTGAAAGATCGATCTCTCTCCCGCTCCGGGTCTTATATTTCATGCAGTTCCGTTCTTTCGCGAGTTTCACCATTCGCTCGGCGAGCAATTTCCAGACATCCCATTCCTGCATTGCCTCGCCGGGAGGCGGGACTGCGGCCTCGGTGAGGGTGAGCCACGGCACGTGAGGGGTCGGAAATCGGGTGTCGGTCTTTTCGTAGAAACCCGCGCCGGGCAGAACCATGTCGGACAGGAGCGCAGTCGTGCTCCATCGCATTTCGACCGTGAAAATGAACTTGTACTGTTTCCATAGTTCCGGATAGATGTTGTTCCACCAGCCCCGGTTCTTTCGCGCCGGGCTTGTGCCGTAAAAACAATATACCTGCGGCTTCTGGTCTCGGGCCGGTTGGACGAAGCCGTCCCACCACCCTTTGTCTATCGCCTCGTTGACGTATTCATCGAAGCTGCGTTTCATCGTCGGACAGTGCCATTCTTTCTTGTTCCAAGTGTCGCGATAGTTGGAATGGAAATAGTACAAGAACACAGGCGGCGCTGTGTAGCCCTTGTCCCACTGGCGCTCCATTTCCCGCTGGAGTATTTCGTCGGTGAGAGAGGGGTCTTTCCTCTTGAGAACGAGCTTATCCAATTGCGCTTCGCCAAATTGGAAAAGCAGGCTGAGCGCGGTCTCGACGCGCATCGCAGGTCGTTGCCTGTCTTTGTGTCCTCGCTGTGGCGTTGGTCGTGAATGTCTCTCAAGCGCAGCAGGTCGAGGAGATTGTGCCCGGCTTCTTCTCGTTGTTGGAACAGTTTC
>CAYVDS010000018.1:33287-38352 GCA_964450145.1 uncultured bacterium | reverse complement strand
GCGCGGTCTCGACGCGCATCGCGACCATGTCGCTGCCGTCGAACAGCGACTGGTTCCAGCCCCGGATTCCGCTGCCCTTATTGCCGACGCTCCCGGTCAACGCGAGCAGCAGGCACATTGCGCGCTCCATCAAGTCGCCATGATAGTACTTGGATGAGTTCCAGCCGACGAGTATTTGCACGTGGCCGCGCGCCTTCCACGCTTTTTGAGCGAGCCGGCGAATCGTTTCGGGATGTACGCCGCACATCTGCGACGCCTTCTCCGGAGTATACTCCCTGTCGAGCGTTTCCTTGAAGACATCGAACCCGGGCCTGACCTCGACCTGGGCGCCGTCCTTGAGCGTGGCGGTGTATTTCCCTTCGAGCGCGGGGTCGCACGGGAGCGCAAGCGTCTCGCGCGGCGCTTTCTTGGGAGCGTTCGTCGCCGTGTCCCAAAAGTAGAACTGGTCTTCGCGGCCGGTTTTCTCCATGTCGGTCTCGCGCAGAAATTTCTTGTTGTCGCTCCGGATGAGCAGCGGCAGGTCGGTCTGCTCTTTGAGAAACGCCCTGTCATAAGTTCCTCCGGAAATCAGTACTTGCGCCACGGCGAGCCCGAGCGCCGCGTCCGCGCCCGGCTCCATCGGAATCCACTCGTCCGCGTGTACGGCCGACGGAGAATAGTCGGGAGCTATCGTCACGACTTCCGCGCCGTTGTAGCGGGCGTCGGCAATGAAGTGGTAGCAGGGTATGCGGGTATACACCGGGTTCATGTGCCAGATCAGGAGAAGCTTTCCGAAGAACCAGCCATCGACCGAATCGCAGAATTGAAATTTGCCGAAGGTCTCGTACACACCCTTGTTAAAATCGCCTATGGTCGCATTGATATCCATTTCGGTAGCTCCGAGGCTGCCGAGGAAATTCATGGAGGACATAAGATGAATCCAGCCGCCGTTGCCGGGGCCCGGCTCAAAGATGATGGACTCGGGGCCGGCCGTATGAATCGCGTCTATCAAGTGATTGCAGACTTCATCCGCGGCCTCATCCCATGAAATTCGCTTCCATTTGCCTTCGCCGCGCTCGCCCACGCGCTTCATCGGATACTTCACGCGGTCGGGATTGTACATCATGTTGCTGAAGGAGCATCCCTTCTGGCAGCCGCGCGGGTTCCAGTCGGTACTGCTCGGGTCAATGATGGGATACTTGCCCGCTTGCTCCTCGCGCCAAACGACGCCGTCTTTCGTGTACACGCGCCAGAGGCAGTTGCCGGGGTAACAGTCGACGAGATGGGTTCCGTAGGTGATCCTGTCCCATTTCCATTCGTCCCTGTGCAGGCTTTCCCAGTTCCTGTACTCCCATTTCTGGAAGACTTTTTCTGTCGCATGCGCTTCTCCCCCAAGGAAACCGAGTGAGTCGAGCGAGAGCGCCAGCGTGGTTACGCCCGTTATCTTCAGAAAATCACGTCTCGTAAATCTGAAATCCAACATGGTTTCCTCCTCAAGAAGCGAGCGACTAAAGTGTCTAAAGTGAGCTAAAGTGCCTAGAGTGAACTAGGAAAAGAACTTCAAATTCAAATACCGTACTCCTTGCTGCTGACCTTTGACCTTCAACCTTCGACTTTTGACTATCTTTGGCTCCCTTTCGCCTTCAATATCCCAGTTCCCGTATCCTTTCGTCGTCGATCCCGAAATGGTGCGCGATTTCGTGAACGACCGATTTCTTTATGTGCTCTTTCAACTCCTGCAAAGAGCCGCCCAGGGCCTCGATAGGTCCTTGGAATATTGTGATTCTATCGGGAAGAGCGGCGTAGCTCGTGGTTCTTTCTGTAAGGGGAACACCTTGATAGAGGGCAAGCAATTCGTACCGGCTGTCGAGTTCCATGTCCTCAAGAATCTCATGCGAGGGCCAACCCTCGACGACCACAAACACGTTGGTCATCGCCTGGGCGATTTCCTCCGGCAGCTCATCGATCGCCTCGGAAACGATTTCTTCGAATTTCTTTCGTGGAAGTTTCATGGCGATTGTCCTGAGATTCTTCGCTTCGCCCAGAATGACAGCGGTATTGCCAGTCGAAGTCTATCATGATCGTTAAGTTTGGAGCCGTTCAGAAATCCGCCCGCTCTGCAGAATCGAGAAAACGCCGCAGTTCTCACAAGTCGGGTCCTCGCTGCACCAGTCGGCGAAAATCTGATGCAGGCCTTGCTGTATGCGCGCCGAGTTCATCTTGCCGAGTTGCAGCGAGTCGCCGAACATACGGTACTCCGTCAGGCGCGTGACGCTGTTCGATTGGGGTGACTGCAACTCGCGATAGAACTTGTGCGTGAGGTCCTCTCTTTCAGGATCGTCATTTAAGCGAGCATCCAATAGCGCCAGTGGAATGAAAGTATTAACTATTACCGCGATGGCTCTGTCAGTCCCGATGAGGCGCACGGGTTTCGGAAGCCGTTTGCCGCCCGCGATATATCGATATGACCAGAACCCGTCGTCAGCAGAGGTCATCGAGCGGACCAAGCCGCGCGTATTTTGCGTGTCGGCGTCCCGGATGGATTCGAGAACCCACTTGAAGACGCCTTCTTCATATGACCGGGCGAGGATGTGGCTGACACCGGCTATCCGCCTTTGAGGATTATTCGCGGGACGAACTGCCCATGACTCCCAGGCGATGTCGGAACCCTTCAGGTCCTTAAATCCGTGAGATCGCCACTGTCTCCGCATGCTCGTCACATACTCGCGGGAATCAAGAGAATCGGCGCGCTTCGCGTCGCCGAGGAAGCCGGCCGCTCCCATGAGAAGCGCTTGTGTCACGAACACTTGCTCGGCTGGGCCGCCAACGTCCGTCGATAGAATCCGCTCGCGCAGTTGTCCGTACGGAAGCTTTCTGGCAAGCTGGCCGAATTGCTCTCGGTAAGCTTTGTACCCCATTCCTTCGAGCAACGCCGCATACGCAACCTGGTCGAGGTTCTCTTTCTCCGCTTCATACGAAAACCGGCGCTGCTTGGCGATGATCCGGGCGTCTCCGGCGGCAGAAAGAAGTCGTAACGCAACCTCCCGCGGTGATTGCTCGAGCAGCCCATGGCATCTTCCAAAGTTGCGCAAACTTTTGTACGGGTATTCCTCGGGACACAGAGCGCACTTGAGGACTTTCAAGTCATCGGTCAGGCACTTCCACAACGCGGCCTCGGGAATTGCGACTCCGTGGCTGGTCATCGGGCTTTCTGGCTTGGCGCTTGAGGTGAGGGTCACGTGCAGAATCACTCTATCGTACCGTTTATCCAACGAGTGCTTATGGAGGCGCCAGCCGGCGGGGTTAATGTGGAGTTCGATATCGCCCTTGAGACGGGCGGTTCCGATGCTTACCTCTGCCCTCACGAAATCAGGACCGCTTTCCAGGTTCCATGTGCCGGGGGAATGAACGATTACCTTTCTGCCGTCGCGCGTGGCAAGTTTTTGCTGGTCATAAAGTTTGTCGTACCAGATGCAGCGGAGAAGCCTTTCGCTGATTTGGGCGCCCGAGGAGGCGGGCAGGTACTTCTGAGTCACTCTATCGTGAAATGCGGGCACGTTCTCGAAAAGATGGAAATAGTCTTCTGAAAAGGGCATTTGCTCCTCCTCCCTTCCATAGCTTGACACACAATCAGGCCGCAAAGCGGATCAATCCGTCCTCCTCAATTCTCTTGATGGCGCCTTCGGTTTCAAGAACATCGAGATGGCCCACGGCTTCGGACATGCCAAGATAGACCTGATACGGGGTGATTTCAGGGAACAAATGGTTGCACACGTCGAAGGCCGTTTTCGGGAAGCCGTCGAGAAACTTCAATACTTTCTCTTTGCGGACCTTGTGATGAAGAATGATGCTGTCTATGATTTCCTCGGCCTCGTGGATAACCTCGCCATGGCCGGTAAAAACGATCCCGATGTCGAGCGTCTTCAGCCGTTCGAGCGTAACGATATAGTCGCTCAAGCTGTGCGAGCGGGGTTGGGAGGCGTCTCTTGGAAAATTGATGAGGGGGACAGGGCTGATGTGTTTCAGGAGGTTGTCGCCCGAGAACAGCGTTTTGGCTCCGGGGTCGTACAGATTTATCATTCCCGCCGAGTGGCCGGGGCAATGGATGACGCGCAATTCCTTGCGCCGCAGCCTGATGGCGTCTCCTTCGCCGACTATATCCGAGACCTTGATAGAGTCGCGAAACTCATTAATGATCGGATGGCGCATGAGGATCGTGTCAAGCGATTCCGGGGGCAAGCCGGATTTCAAGAGAAATCGCTCGACTCGTTTGTAACGCTCATCGTCCTCGGCGTAACTGCGCGGGCTTTCGAGATCGTGGACTTCGAGCGAATGCGCGAACACGCGCGGATTCCCCTCCGCCGCGATTCTGCCCATGAGCCCGTAGTGATCGAAGTGTGAGTGTGTGACAATAAGCTGTTCGATGTCACCGAAGCGCAACCCGATTTCGGCCAACTGCGCGCGTAGAGCTTCCTCTGCTTCGTTGGTCTTGAGTCCTGAATCGATCAGGGTAAGAGGGTCATCCTCGATCAGGTAAGCGTTAACTGAACCGACCTGAAAAGGGGTAGGTGTGACAATTTGATGGATTCGGTTAGCGAGTTTCACAGAATTTCAGAGACGAAAGACGAAAAGAACAAGACGAAAGGGTAGAACCAGCATCTTTTTATGAATTTTTTCCCTTTAGTTTTTCGTCTTTCTCCTTTCGTCTTTTCTCTACGGCGTGATGTAGCCTGTTCCGTCGCAATTGCCGCATGGATACTCGGGGCGGTACTTTGCTCTTCCCATGCCGCCACAGAGCGGGCACACTTGCGTTTTGGTTGTCTGGCCCGGAGTATCGAGCGCGAAGTATTTGAAATATACGGTTCCGGCAAGAGCAAGTCCCGCGATAGCGAGAATCAATATGAAGTAGAATTGTCGACGACTGACTCCTTCCGTCGCCGCCGGCTCGTGAAAAAATCCCCATAGCGCAAGCGACGCAGTCACGAAAATGATCACAAAAATGACATTGCCAGCGTCCGGGACAAACCTCTTCAAGAGAACCTTAAGCGTTTCCATGTTTATGCCCAACCCTAGGTACAAGGTGAGC
>CAYVDS010000018.1:31812-33277 GCA_964450145.1 uncultured bacterium | reverse complement strand
GTACAAGGTTAGCACGATGAGAAACGCGACTATGGCCACGACCGTAGCGACGACGATGTATCGCTTAAGTACGTCTTCTTCTTCGCCCGGTTTGTAATCGTAGGCCATGCAAAACTCCAGTTTGTCCAAGCAGGGAAATCTTATCACAAGAGCGTTCATTCTGGCAACATGGGAAAGGAATCAAAGGAGGGGGAAAAGGGCAAAAGGAGGAAACGGGGAAAAGGGAAAGCTCTTAATTCGGGGATCCCGCCTTGGCGGGACCGCATCGTGTCCCCGAATTAAGAGAAACAGTCACCGGTTTCTTACGCGCGAAGCGAAGGAATTCAGGCCGTCGATACTCGCCCCCCTTCGGGCGGTTCGTTTCGCCTTGTTCCTTTCGCCCTTTCCCTTCCTCGGCGAGGCGGCTGGAAGGGAGGGCGATACGACGCTGGCACGTCGCTACCCTCCCCTCCTGGGTTCGTTACCGCTATGTGCGCGGAGGGGGGAAGTTCCGGCACAAAGCTGGGAGAGAACTATAGAGGACTAGACAACACAAGCGCTTTCGTTTTCCCGCCGGTGGGATTGCGCCAAACATGGGAAACGGAGGATTCAAGATAGATGCTGTCACCTTCTCCGAGAAAGTAAGAAGTCTGGTTAACCAAAACCTCCAATTTTCCCTCAAGGATGTAGTACCATTTTTCGCCCGCGTCCTCGGTCGCTTCCCAACAAGACGCGCCCGGTTCAGCGATGGCGACCGTGGCGCCCAATGCTTTGGCTTTTGCGCCATAGGTCAGGTCTTCAATCCTCAGGCATCCCTCAGAGAAATCGCGAACCACGCCATTGCCGTTTAGGACAACGTGGCATCCGGAATGATGCTCGACTCCCTTACGCGACCGGCGCCGTTCGTGCGATTGCTCATCCTCTTTTCTGCGTGCCAACCCCATAACCTCATCTCCTGCGTCTTGTGCCAACGGTGTGGCTTCCCTTAATTCGGAGACACGATGCGGCGCCTCTAATTCGGGGACACCTTGCGGCAAGGTGTCCCCGAATTAGGGAACGCTTAGCAACAATCCTTTGCCGCTTCCACAAATTTGGCCGGTGTCAGTTCCCCGCTTATCACGCTGAACCCTAAAGCCGGAAACCCCGACGGTTGGCGCTCCACTGGCTCTGAAAAGTTCAACAGAATCTTCGGCCTTTTCTTGAGAGCCTCTATCGAACCCACAAGCACGCCAATTTCCATGTCGAGCCGGTTAGCATTCAAGACAACAACTTCGTAGTTTTCCTTTTCGATCATCCGCAACATTTCGAGCATTCCGTCGCAGATATCAACTGACCATCCGTACCGCTTCAGGTCTGCTTGCAACTGCCGCGAGAGACCCGGTTTCGTATGGTAAAGTAGCACTCTGGCCATTGGCATCATCTCCCCACAAGATGGAGCCAGCCCGAAAGCGTCGCCGCAACGATGAACACTCATAATAATGAGCAA
>CAYVDS010000018.1:15805-31802 GCA_964450145.1 uncultured bacterium | reverse complement strand
AGCAATTGGGATGCCGACGGCTCAGAAGAAGGGGAGAAGAGCTTTAAGTCTTTGCAGGGTCGATGGTTACAGATTTGATATGAGACGCCCTTTTCCGCGATGGCGTAGTGATTGAGGACAGGCAAATCAGGGGCAGCATTCAGCGGAATTGTGCTAAGTAAATTAGTGACAGATAGTTAGGCGAATGTGGAGAAATTCAACGGCGTGTCCCGAATCAAGACACGCAGAGCAGGCTCACGGGTTGCAGTTTACGGCTTATGGTCGAAAAATTGAAGCTCGGGAACCAGAGGATGGAGATTGGTCCATAATAGGCAAACGGGCGCCGCCTCTTTTCTTACCCTTCATGGATCGGGATGTCGTATCTTTTCAATAAATTATAAAGCCGCGAGCGGCTGATTCCCAAAGCTTTCGCGGCTTCTTTCTTGTTACCTTTCTTCGCTTCGAGTATGCGAACGACGTGGTCCCTCTGGATTTCCGAGAGTGTCGTATTCTCGACCGGCGTCGGCCCAGGCTTTTTCCCTTCGACACCCCAGTCTTGGACGAAGCTGGCGATGTCGAGTTCGTCGTCGGACGAAAGGAAGAAACTGCGCTCGACAAGGTTCGCGAGTTCACGGATGTTTCCCTTCCACTCGAGCTGCTTGAGCCGGTCTTTCTGGTCAGCCCTCATGCGCTTCTTGGCGCCTCGCGCACGATTCAGGCAGTCGAGGAAATACTCGGCCAACAGTGGGATATCGTCCCTTCGCTCTCGAAGCGGAGGAACGACGAAATGAAGCACGGCGAGCCTGTAGTAAAGGTCTTCGCGGAATCGGCCCTGTTTGACCTCATTCTGCAGGTTGCGGTTTGTCGAAGCCAGAATATGCACGTTGACGCTGAGTTCCTTTGAAGAGCCGAGGCGTCGAAACCTGTTTGTCTCGACGAGCCGGAGAAGCGACACCTGATTTCCCGGGGACATTTCGCCGATCTCATCCAGAAGAAGCGTGCCGCCGTGCGACATTTCAAGAACGCCGGCGCGGCTTTGAAGCGCGGTCGTAAACGCGCCTTTTTCATGGCCGAACAATTCGTCGGCGAGGAGAGTTTCCGGATAAGCGCAACAATCGAGAACGATGAACGGGCCGCTGGCGCGGGGGCTTTGCCTGTGGACTTCCCTCGCCACCAGTTCTTTGCCGACCCCGCTCTCGCCTTCAAGCAGAACGGGGCAGTCAGCCTTCGCGGCTTTGGCGACGAATTCGCGAATCTCTTTTGCTTTTGCGCTGGCGCCGATGAATTCTCCGGCGCATGTGAGCCGTTTTAGCTCCATTTCGAGCAGAAGCTTCTGTTGCGCCAGCTTTTTCTTTTCATATGCGTTCCGGATTCGCATCCTCAAATCGTCGAAATCGAACGGCTTGCTGAGGTAATCATATGCGCCGAGCTTCATCGCGCCGATCGCCGTTTCAATGGACGCTACACCCGTGAGAATAATCACCTCGATTGAGGGGTGGGCTTCTTTCAATTTTGCGAGCAGTTCGACGCCGTCCATGCCCGGCATCTTGATATCGACGACTGCGACGTCGAGCAGGTGTTCCCGCGAGAGCGCGAGAGCTTCCTCCGCCGTAGTGGCCTCAAGTGTCTCGTGTCCCTTGAGGCTGAGGCATTCGCACAGAGAGGCGCGGAAGGGTTCATCATCGTCGACGATCAACAGCCTGATGCATTCAGACATGAGTGATGTTCTCCTTTGAGTCGCTCGAAGACGGCAGGGTTACCGTGAAGACAGCGCCCTGTCCGGGCCGGCTCTCGGCCTCGAGTTTGCCGCTCATTTCTTTTATGATGAAATGGCTTATGGATAACCCGAGACCCGTGCCTTCCCCGGCGGGCCGTGTGGTGAAGAACGGGTCGAAAATGTGATCTTTAATCTCGTCCGGAATGCCCGGGCCCGAATCCCTGAACTCAATACGGATGCTCCCCTGAGGATCAAGTCCGCTGAAGATAGTTATCGCCCCGCGCGAAGGAATAGCCTTGACGGCGTTGTTTAACAGATTCACGAAAACCTGCTCGAGCCGATTAGGATCACCACGGAAGAAGGGAATTTTTTCGTCGAGAATCATCGTGACTTGCGGTCTCTTGTCGGTGAGATGAACCACGAATTCCATAGCTTTCCGCAATAGTTCATTAACGTTAAATATCTCCGATTTTGCCTCCGGCGTACGGCCGAACGATAGCAGGTTGTTGGTCACTCGCTGGCATCGCCGCACCTGATCTTCGATTATTCGAACCGATTTCCCAAGTCTGCGGGACAGGGGGTCTCCCAGCTTCTCCCGGTCGTCTTCAACAAGGTCCTTCATGAGGCCGGCCTGGAGGTGTATTGTGGCGACGGGGTTGTTTATCTCGTGGGCCACGCCGGCTGCAAGCTCGCCGATAGCGGCAAGCTTGCTGGCCTGCTGGAGTTGAGCTTCCATCCTTTTCCGTTCTGTGACATCGCGAACGACACCCACATCATACCTCTTGCCACCCTCAGAGAAATAGCCTATGCGCATCTCGGCGTCGAACATCGACCCGTCTCTCCGTCTTGCCTTCCACTCCACAATTCTGTCAATCTCTTCACGCTTATCGAGCTTCTCGCGAACCCACTGCAAGACCGGATAGCTTTCAGGAGCAAAGAAAGCATCCGTGTTGATCCCACTCAGGTCGTCGATTTCGTCGTGGCCGAACATCTTCGAAAGACTGCTGTTGCGATAGACCACACGTTGTTCCTCGGAAGTGACGACAATGCCGTCGCGCGAGGTCTCAAGTATGGAGTCGAAGTACCTCTCCCGTTGCAGGAGTTGAGTGTAAAGGGCTGCGTTGTCCATCGCAACCGAAATCTGGTTGGCAAAAGCCGTCATGAGGTCGAGGTCTTCGGCGTCATATGGGTTGCCCGGTTTTCGCGCAACCGTCAGCGTCCCAAGAAGCTTGCCACGGACCATCAAGGGGACAATAATGATGTGGTCAAATTCAGTGGTATGTCCTCGCCGGGCCCGTTTCGGGCTCGCGAGTACATCGTTGATGATAACGCCTTTTCGAGACTGCGCCACGCTTCCGTGCATCCCTTCGCCCAGTTCCATGCCGTCCGTGCCACGAACAAAGCTTTCCGAGAACCCGCGATGCGCGCGATAATACAAGCGCTGCGTGGACTCATCGAATGAATAAATGCACACGCCGTCCGAGTTCGTGATGCGGGGGACGAGTTCTATAATGAGGTCAATCACCGTCTTCAAATCGAGGCTCTCGTTGGCGGCATCGGCGATCTCGTAGAGCGCCGCGAGTTTCTCGTTCCGCTTCTCAATCATTTCCTCCTGTTTCTTGCGATATGTCACGTCATGGGCCAATCCGAGGAAGCTTTTTGCGCGCCCCGTGTCATCCCAGAAAATGACTCCGCTTTGTTCGATGTGGCGTATTTCTCCGGTGCGCGTCAGAATGCGGAGGGGAAAGTTGGGCATCCGGTCTCTCTTTGTCACCATTTCCACGAGCCGGCCAGCGGCCTTCTCGTAATCGTCGGGATGGATGATCTCGGAAACACGAATGTCGCCGATCCGTTCCGGTCCGTAATCGAGCGCCTTGAGGGCGTATTTGTTGGCTTCGGTTATCTTCCACGTCTCCAGGTCGAGCATATAGAAAATATCGGGGGCTTCCTCGAAGATGTTACGGTACCTCTCTTCGCTCTTCATCAGAGCCTGCTCCATCTGGACGCGCAGAATAGCGGTGCCGAGCTCCATTGCAGCCGTTTCCAGAAGCGCAACGGTCTCGAGGGGGACCATGTTTTCGCTCTTGTCAGCCACGTGGATAAGGCCGATGATACGGTTTCCCGCCCGTATCGGGACGAGCGCAACCGATTCGTAGCCGCACTGGTTGCATACGTTGCGGGTTCTTCCTTTTTCCGCTTCGGGAACCGTTGCCAGAAGAAACGTGGTATTATTCGCCCAGAAGGAACCAGCGGGGGTGTAATAGGACAGACTCGGATTGGTCGCTCCCGCGATTACATTGATGCACATGCACTGGTCAACCTTCGTGGAGAGAGGGCTCTCCGACCGGTAGAAGCTGTCGCTAAAACCGATGTAAGACTGATAGGGAATATTGCCTTTCTCATCCAATATACGGATGCCAATCGCTTCGCAGCCGGTGAGACTCTTCACTTCTTCAACGGATTCTCTGAGCAGAGAGCCCATATCGGTATTCCGGTTCCCGATCTCGAGAAACCGGTTGGAGACCCTCAGAGTTTCCTCGGCTCGCTTTCGCTCGGTGATGTCGCGAAGGATGTTCATGGCGGCCTTATCGGTCCCCGACCAGCGAATGGGGTCCGCGTTGCTCTCTACCCACCTTATTTCGCCGTTCTTGTTTATCCGTCGATATTCAATATTTCGTATCGGCTCTCCGGACATAACGCGCTGGAAATACTCCTGCATCCTCGCGCGGTCATGAGGATGCACAAGATTCATAATGCCTACCTTGTTGGCTTCTTCAACCGTATAGCCAGACTGTTCGTAGTGAGCCCTGTTGGCGAAGAGGAGATGCGCGTTGGCGTCAGCGACAAGCACCATGTCGTGCGAAGAGTCCATGATGCGGGAATATCGCTCTTCGGAAAGCCGAAGCACTTCTTCCATTGCTTTCCGCTCGGTGATGTCTCTCGTCGCATTTAGGACCGCATTTGGAGCCCCAGGCCAGTCAATGTGACCACCATTGGCTTGGCGCCATTTGATCTCTCCGTTGGGTCCGACAACGCGGTATTCGACGTTGAGGAACCGCTCTCCCCCTCTCGCCCTCTCGAAGAGATTCTTCAGTTTCCCCACGTCATCGGGATGCACAGTTTTAAAAATGCCGATCTTGAGGGTCTCTTCGAGCGAGAAGACGGAGTTTTCTTTCCATGCCCTGTTCGCATATAGAATTCCACCATTCTCATCATAAACACAGACCATATCATGAGTCGCATCAAGTATTCGGGAATGGCGCATCTCTGAGAGTCTGAGTTTATCTTCCATTTCTTTGCGGTCAGTTATCTCGCGCACCACAGTCAGAATCGCTCTTCCGGCGCCCGGCCAATCAATTAAATCGGCGTTGGCCTCCATCCATTTGATTTCCCCGTGTTTGGTGAGGCCGCGATATTCAATATTACGAATGGGCTCGCCTCCAAGAACCTTCTGGAATAAACTTCCGATTATTTCGCGGTCATCCGGATATATAGTGTCGAGAATATCGAGAGCGTTGATTTCCTTAAAGGAATAAGAAATCGTGTCGTGCCACGTCTTGTTGGCGAACAAGAACTTGCCGTCAGGGTCCATCACGAAGATTCGGTCGGGAGATGTCTCAAGTATTAGATGATAGCGTTCCTCTGAGCGGCGGAGTTCCTCCTCCATCCGCATCCGCTCGGAAATGTCTCGCGTCACTAGCAACACCGCTTTTTCACTCCCGGGCCAGTCAATCAGATCAGCGTTAGCCTCGACCCAGCCCATGCGCCCGCCTTTGCCGAGGCCGCGGTAGGCGACGTTACGCGCAGACTCTCCTGTCATAACTCTCTGAAACCATGTGGCAATCATCTCGCGATCGTCCGGATGTATCAAGTCGAGACCGTTTATCTCACCCGGAATATATCCTGTGTTCTCTTGCCATGCGCGGTTCGCGAACAATAGATTGGCTCCGCCGTCAACCACGACAAACCTGTCATTAGACGTGTCCAGAACTCTTCGATATCGCTCTTCCGAAAGTCGAAGCCGTTCTTCAATCTGTTTGCGATCGGCGATCTCCTGAAGAAGTCTTATGTTGGCGGCGGTGAGCTGAGCGGTGCGGTCGAGAACCGTTGCCTCCAAATGCTCCTTGTGCTTTTGCAGCGCCTCCTCCATGCGCTTGCGATCGGTTATGTCATTTCCGATGCAAAGGAGTTCCTGAACATTCCCTTTTTCATCGAACAGGGGCTTGTTGGTCCATGCCACCCATACCCGCTCCCCGTTGCGGCGCATGTTTTCGTTTTCGTTCTTGCTATATCGGTCGGGGTCTTGCGTCAGGTCCTTAATCATCGCGGCGAGGTCATGGCCGGATGAGTCAACGGCAGGAACAACTGTGCCGACTGCGTTCCGGCCGAGTATTTCCTCTGCTGAGTAGCCGAAGAACTGTTCGGCAAACCGATTCCAAAACGTGATGTTGCCGTCAGTATCAATCTGCGCAATTACGCTGTTGGCGCTCTGAACAAGTTCCCGATATTTCGCCTCGCTTATTCTCAGCGCTTCCTCGGCACGCTTCCGTTCGGTGATGTCGCGCAGGGTAAACACTTTGCTAAGTAAACGGCCACGCTGGTCGCACAGGGGAGAAACTCTGACGTCAAACGTACGCCGCATATCTCCTTTGCCCAGCGTAATCTCCCGCTCGACTAAGGTGTCATGACTGAAAAAGGCGAGATGGTCGGGCCATTCCGACAAAACCTGTTCCACGGGTCGGCCAACTGCCTCGGGGACGGCGAGTCCAGTGAGCCGCTGAGCCGCCGGGTTAAGGTCAACGATTCGGTTCTGCGCGTCCAGCATGATCACGCCGTCATTCATGCCCTCAATGATGGTCGCATGCGCGATGGGCGCGAGATCTCCCAACCGGAAACGGAAAAGACCGAAGGCGAGGACTGGTCCGGTCAGGATGAAGGCCAACGGAGTGGGGTCCAGGTGGGGATACGGATTCAGGTCGGACAGATAAACTGCATTGCCTATCCACGGCGTGAGAGCGAATATGAGCAAGGCGATGGCTTGACCGCGGTACACCCGCCGCGCGCGCACAAGAGCATCCAGTATCAGAACAGTGCCCACCGCAAGCAAAGCGTACGAATATGTGGTGTGAAACCAGAATCCTATTCCATGGGCGGAGACCTTCACTCCGAAAGTACGGACTACCTCGAGCCCGGAAGAGGCCCACGAGAACAGGTGGATATCCTCAAGCCGGTAGTGGTTCCATATGAGACCGTGGCGGTCATTCGTCCACACTAGCGCCAGCGTTACGAGCGGCTCGACTGCGAGA
This sequence comes from uncultured bacterium, assembly GCA_964450145.1. GTDB lineage: Bacteria > Abyssobacteria > SURF-5 > SURF-5 > SURF-5 > JACRIR01. The sequence goes on along the minus strand of CAYVDS010000018.1, from coordinate 24,800 downwards.
AGAGCGGGAACCGGCCGCCGCAGCCAGCGCCCGCGGCCAGTGTATTGGGCGGCAAACGCGAACCACATGACCGGCGTCAGTACGATTCCGAAATACTGGACTTTGCCCCAGAAAACCTGCGCCGACAATGTCGTGCAACTTAACTGAATCGCATATGCAAGAGACCACACGGTTAGTGCCGCCATCAGCAGCGCTATGCTTCCTGCGCCCGTCGAACGGCGGCTCCGCCATATATAGGCGGCCAGTGTGCCTGAAACCATTCCGGCAAAAATCAGCGGGAACGTGTAAGGCGTATATTGCCACGCCATAGGCTCCACCTCCTAAGAAACACGGTTCATGGTTTAGGGTTCATGGTTCAGGGTTGAAAGGAGGCCCAATGCCTTTTCTTGCACATTCGCCGTGTGATACGAAGCGGCCCTCTTTTCCCCCTTTGACAAAGGGGGGGCAAGGGGGGATTTTTCCGCTATGCTGCTCAGACATGCTTCCTTCACTCATAACCCCGCGCAGAGGGGTGAGGCGCTCCACAGAAAGGGGAAAGACGAAAACAGCAAAACGAAAGAGAAACCCTCCACTTGGCGCTTATTCGGGACATCCCGCCGGCGGGACGTGCGGTCAAAGTGACAACAGTTTATCATCAGTCCGGTTAATTTGACAAGGCATTAAAAATCCGGCAGGTGGCAGGTCGTCGCGGCCGCGGACGGGTTGCGATCGGGAAAATAGGGACAGACCCGTAACATAGGGTCTGTCCCTATTTTCACGTGTCCCTGTTTTCCCCAAGTGTCATTCTGAGCGAAGCGAAGGATCTCAGTTTACACGCGCCATGTGCGGGGACACGATGCCTCATCGTGTCCCCGATTTTCGACGCCACAGTCCTTATTTCCGGAACTTGCCGAAATCGGGTTTGCGCTTCTGCAGGAACGCGGTCATGCCTTCCTTGATCTCCTCGGTACCGTACACCAGGCGCAGCATCTCGGCCCCGTGCGCGAACGAGGCATAGAGCAGATCGCTCTCGAAATTCATCGACACCTTCGCCACGCTGAGCGCCTGCGGACTCATTTCGAGTATGCGTTTGCACCATGCCAGTGTCTCTTCCTCGAGCTTATCATCAGGGACGACCTTGTTGATGAGGCCCATCTCCTCGGCCTGTCTGGCGGAATAACGCCTGCAGAGAAAGACGATCTCGCGAGCCTTCTTCTCGCCGACCGCGCGCGGAAGCATCTGCGTTCCGCCCCAGATGGGAACGCTTCCAACGGTGGGCCCGGTTTGCCCGAACTGGGCGCTCTCACCCGCTATCGTAAGGTCGCACATCAAATGGATTTCGTGACCACCGCCCATGCAGTAACCGCGAACCATTGCGATGACGGGTTTGCTGCAGTTGCGAATTGCGGTTGAAGCCTTAAGACACTTGCCGAGAAACTTCCGCCCAGCCGAGGGGCTGAGCTCGCCCATCTCGGAGATGTCGCCGCCGGCGCAAAACGCCTTCTCGCCGGCGCCGGTGAGAACCGCGACGCCGACGCTGTCGTCATTGCCCGCGTCGTCGAACGCGAGTGCAAGCTCATCAAGCGTCTTCGAGCGAAAAGCGTTCAGCACTTTCGGCCTGTTAATAGTAACGCGCGCGATACCGTCCTTCTTCTCGTAAATGATGTCCTCGAATTGCATGTCGATTTCCTCCATTGTTTGAGGGATATATAGTCTGCATCCTATATAGGGAGGGCACATCTTGTCAAATCGTTTCCGGGCTATCGCTAACCCCCCTTACAAAAGGGTGCGACCACGGCTGGCGTGGTTTATTGCGGAAGAAAGGTGGAGCCGAGGGTATGACCCGCAATGTCATTCTGAGCGAAGCGAAGAATCTCGCCAAACCCTCAAACTGTCAAACCTACCTTCTTTAGGAAGGCCTATTTGCCATTCGACTTGAAACCTGAAACTAGAAACCAGAAACCACTCTCTCGGCACAAATTTCCTATTGACAACACTACATATAGTATGTTATAGTAAAGTAAGCTACAGGATAAGCTACCTAAGTAAATGGAGGATTTCTGCCGCACAACGCGATTCGGTAACGGTTTCAAGATATCGAAGGGTGACGACAGCCGTTCGATTCTCGTGACCGACAACCCGAACGCGACCGAAAGCAAAGCCAAAAAGCCGGGCCAGCATACAAACGCTTGTCAGTTGACTTTCAGTTCCACGCGGTGTTAAGATTACATTTGGCTTTGCTGAAAATGTCTGGAATTTCAGCGGGAGTTGAAGCGGTTGGTTGTGTTTGTGTCTTTCGGGATTGTGCTTGCAGCCAGAGAAAGGTTTAAGTCTCTGTTTAATAAGGACTTATGAATACTACAATTAAGGGGGAACGAGGAATGCCCGACCTCAAGACAGGCAAGAAAACGACCGTGCGAAAAGCGCAAAAGACGGGCTTTCCACCGCCACCGAAGGCCGAAATCGAGTTGACGGTGAACGCGCTGAAGGTGCTCGAGAGACGCTACCTGAAAAAAGATGATGACGGCAAGCCGACCGAGCGGCCCGAGGACATGTTCTGGCGAGTGGCATGGACTATTGCCGAAGCGGACAAGATATACGACCAAGCCACGGACGTGATGTCGACTGCGAAAGAATTCTACTATTTGATGACGAGCATGGAATTCATGCCCAACTCGCCGACTCTTATGAATGCGGGCCGCGAACTTGGGCAGCTTTCGGCGTGCTTTGTGTTGCCCGTTGAAGATTCGATGGAGAGCATTTTCGAGGCGGTCAAGAATACGGCGCTCATCCACAAGAGCGGTGGGGGCACAGGCTTTTCGTTTTCCCGCATTAGACCTAAGAACGATACTGTTCTTACGACGAAGGGCATCTCGAGCGGTCCGATTTCCTTCATGAAGGTTTTCGATATGGCGACGGAGACGATCAAGCAAGGTGGCACGCGTCGAGGCGCCAACATGGGGATACTCCGCGTCGACCATCCCGACGTCTTAGAGTTCATCGTGTCGAAGGAAAATGAGGAGCAGCTTAACAACTTCAATATTTCGGTCGCTTTGACCGAGAAGTTTATGAAGGCGCTCGAGAGCGACGGTGAATATGAGTTGGTGAACCCGCGAACAGGCAAGCCCGTGAAGAACTTGAAGGCCGCGGAAGTCTTCAAGATGATCGTAGAGCATGCGTGGTTCAACGGCGACCCGGGCGTCATTTTCATCGACAGGATCAACGAGGGGAACCCGACGCCGCTCGCGGGCAAGATCGAGAGCACCAACCCGTGCGGCGAGCAGCCGCTGCTTCCCTACGAGTCATGCAATCTGGGCTCGATAAACCTCGCGAAGATGCTCGTGAAGCGTAACAGCCATTACGAAATAGACTTCCCGAAGCTCGCGCGCACGGTCCGCACCGCGGTGCATTTTCTCGACAACGTCATCGACGTAAACAAGTATCCGCTCCCGCAGATTCGGGAAATGACGCTCGCCAACCGCAAGATAGGGCTCGGCGTGATGGGTTTTGCCGATATGCTGATACGGCTCGGCGCCCCGTACGATTCTGAGAAAGCGCTGCAGATAGCCGAAGAAGTCATGACGTTCATACAGAAGAAGGGCCACGACGAATCCTCCCGTATCGCCGAGGCGCGTGGCTCCTTCCCGAACTACCCGAAGAGCATCTACGCGAACTCCGGACGGCCGATGCGCAACTCGACGGTGACCACGGTCGCGCCCACGGGCACGATCAGCATCATTGCCGGCTGTTCGAGCGGGATCGAACCGATATTCGCCATCGCCTTCACCCGGCACGTGCTCGACAACGACGAACTGATAGAAGCGCATCCGTTCTTCCGGCAGATCGCGAAGGAGCGCAGTTTCTTCTCGCCGCAACTCATGAAGAAGATCGCGGAAGCGGGCGGAATCAAGGAACTGCCTGAAGTCCCCGAGGACGTCAAGCAAATATTCGTGACCGCGCATGAGGTCTCGCCTGAGTGGCATGTCCGGATGCAGGCGGCGTTTCAGGTTCACACCGACAACGCGGTATCGAAGACCGTTAACTTCGCGAACAGCGCGACGAAAGAAGACGTGGAAAAAGTGTACAGGCTTGCCTATAAGCTCGGATGCAAAGGGGTCACGATTTTCCGCGACGGCAGCCGCAGCGAGCAGGTATGGACCAAGAGCATAACGAAGAAAACCGCCAAGGACGCCAAGACGGCGGCCGGCGCCGCGGACGAAGACGAGATCATACCGCGCCCGCGCCAGACAGTGACTCATGGCACTACAGAAAAAGTCCTCATCGGATGCGGCAACCTGTATGTGACGGTCAACTCGGATGAGCTTGGCATCTGCGAGGTGTTCACCAGCACAGGCAGGGCGGGAGGATGTCCGTCACAATCGGAGGCCACAAGCCGATTGGTGTCGCTCGCGCTCAGGTCGGGCATCAGCGTTGACGCGCTCGTCGAGCAGTTGAAAGGCATCCGTTGCTTATCGACGGTCGCGGCGAAAAGAATCAACAAGGATATACGGTGTCTCTCGTGCCCGGACGCCATCGGCAGAGCGATCGACAAATATACAAAGAACCCCAAGCGCCCGGCGGCAGTCGAAGAGATAAATGGCGAACCTGAGATAGAAACGAAGGCGGAGCAACCCACGGCCATCGGCAACGCATGCCCGGACTGCGGCGCAAAGATCGAGCGCGAGGGCGGCTGCATAGTATGCCGCATGTGCGGCTTCTCGAAATGTAACTGAAGCGAAGAAGGGACAGACCCGATGCGCAGGGTCTGTCCCGATCTTTCCGCTCAATTCCCTTTCTGAATCCTCGCCTGTGCGAACATCTTCCAGAACTTGCACGCCTGGTCCTTGGTCAAGACCGAAGAGATGGACGTCCAATGCTGGATTTCCTTATCAAGAAGCGCCGCATGCGTCTGGCTTACCTTCTGCGCTTCGCGCGAAACGCGGTCCGACGTCGGGCAGGGGTCCTTGAGCGCGGTGGTCAGGTCCTTTCGAGCCTGCTGATATCTTTGCGACAGCGTCTGCACGTCGGCCCTGTATTGCTGGTCTATTTGCTGCATCTGCGACGTTTGCTCAGGTGTCATCTGAAGATTCTTCGCGATCGCGTTTTTCTCCTCGTTGCTGGGCGGTCGGAATGTGTTTACGGGATCCACCCAAAGCTGCTTTTTTCCGCCTGTGCTCGCCGCGCCTGCCCCGCCACCCGTCGGCTCCGGCACCTCGATCACTTCGACGGGTTGCCCTGCGGCGGCCAATCGGATGGTTTCGCCCTTTGCCTCGACGAGTACGAACAGAAGACACAGCAAGCTAATTGAGACGACTATCCACCTACTTCTCATCTTGTTCCTCCTTTTCCGGCGTTTACCTGTTGGTTTTCTCCGCGACAATTATCCACTTAGACGAGGGCCAAACAGAAATATTCAAAACCTGCCAATCCCTATTTTACCTTTCGATTTTGAATTAACAGTGCTTTCTTTAATTCGGGGACACGATGCCGCATCGTGTCCCCGAATTAAAGGGCCGTTCCTTCTTCTATTGGCTCTTATTCATCATCCATGACTCATCGTCACTGCTGTCCAAAACGGCTCCTTTCCGCCGCAAAGGCGCGAAGGGTGCTTTCGATCTAGTGTACTGTCTCATAAATAGCTTGACGCGCTGCGAAGGGGACTGTCCCAAGATTTACGGGCGCTTTGCGCCGTAGAATCGGGACTGTTCCCGAAGCTCAAATGTAAAGAAGCGTTAGAGACACTACAATAGTCATTTCCATTCATCATTCATCATTCCGCATTCATCATTTTCCATGGCTCCCCCTTCGCCCTTGCCCTTTCGCCTTTCGCCTCCTCAGAGCCCTCCCGCAGTTCGCATAATCCTGAAAATATCGGTGTTCTCGACGTATCCGTGTACGATGTCGGCTCTGCTTCCATAACCTACAAGCAGAACGGGCGTGGCATAATGTTCGGCGGTCGCCCATGCGATACCATATCTCGTCCCAACGACTCTTGCGAGCGCGAGCATGGGATAGCCCAACTGTCGGTATTTCGGTTTGATGACGTGGAAAGGCGAAACAGGCTCGCCCTTGAGAATAAACGCCGCCTCGCCGTCAGTCAGCTCGACGCCGATATGTTCGCGAACCAGCTTCTTGATGTCCCCGGCCGAAAGTTTCTTCCCAATCGCGTAACCCAAATACTCAAATGACGCATTCTGCCGCGAAATCGCTTTGAGCACCCCGTCATCCGGGTACACGGTGTCGCCGACTTCCTCCATATATCGCGCCGTGACGCACGGCGCGCCGGTCGCATGGTCGGCAGTGATGAAGACCGCAGTCTCACCGGTTTTCTTTGCAAAAGCACGTGCAACCCCGACCGCATTGTCAAAATCTATCGTGTCAGCTATGAGAGACGCGATGTCGTTGTTGTGCGCGGCGTGATCGATGCGTCCGCCCTCGACCATCAGAAAAAAACCTTTTTGGTTCTTCGAAAGGATAGCGAGCGCCGCCTCGGTCATCTCCGCGAGCGAGGGCGTGTTAGCAGCGTCGTCAGACCGCCGATCGAGCGCATACGGCATATGCGACGCGGCGAACAAGCCCAAGAGCTTTTTCCCCGCACGCGCGGCAAGTAACTCGTCCCGGTTGGTCGCGATCTCATATCCCGCTGCCGCAGCCCTTTCGAGAAGATTCGAGCCGTCTGTGCGCTCCGATTGCGCGCCAGCTCCGGCGACGGGCGTAAGCTTGCCGAAATCTGAGACTCCGGTATCTTCCGGAACCCAGTAGGCCAGGCCGCCGCCCAGCATCACGTCGACTCCCGCCTCGAACATTTGTTGCGCGATCTCTCCTTCGGAGTCGCGCTCCTCAACGTGGGCGGCAAAGCAGGCGGGCGTCGCGTGCGTCAAACGAGTAGTGGTGACGAGACCTGTGCTTCGCGAGTTTTTCTTGGCCATTTCGAGGATTGTCGTCAACGGCCTCCCTTGGGGGCTTATCGAGATCATTCCATTAACCGTTCTCTCCCCCGTCGCGAGCGCTGTGGCCGCCGCCGCGGAATCAGTCGCGAGCGTGCCAAGCGCTGATGCGTGCACGAGCGCGAGGCGCCCTTCAGCGATTGCGCGTTCGATCCATAGTTCGCGCTTATTGATCGTCTGAGAGTAATCTCTGGCAAGGCCGACTACCTCCGGCCCCATCCCGTCGCCCACGAGCAGGATTATGTTTTTCGCGGGCCGGGAGGGCCGAGGAGAGGCAGAGCCCCCATTACAGGCGTGGACGATAAGAACCGCAAGAACTGCGAGGACCGTTAAGATAAGGACTTTGGTGAACTTCAACTGAATGCCCCCCTTAAAGTTATTTTGGATTTTGGATTGAAAAGAAATTGAAAAGAAGAAGACAAAGACTGTCCCGTAATTGGCGAAGAGGTATAAGATTCTGTAGGTGCGAATTTATTCGCATAATGTTTTCGGGGCCTTTTCACACTGGACCTGTGAATAAATTCGCACCTACAGAATTACGGGACGGCAAAGAGGCAACCCTTCTTCCATCCAATCCAAAATCTAAAATCCAAAATCCAAAATCAAAATGCCAGTATGTGCTCGCGATTTGTCCGTACCGAAATCATCGAGTCTGTGGTGGCTCCAACGAATTCCCCCATGAGCGGCCCCATCGAAGCTCTTGTTGGGATTGACCGTTTTCGTATTCCACGACCCGCAATTCATCTTGCCCTGCCGCTTCGTTGAAGGTCACAATGTAAGCTTTCCGCCCGGCGAGCACGGCGGGAGACTTGATGTGTGTGGCTGGCAAATCAGCGAGGCGTCTCCCGTCAGTCGCGCGGTATGCGACCAATCTGTTTTCGTCGGAAGAAACGAAAAGAAGTCCCTCTTTCAGAGTCGGAGAAAACTTTGTCGCCGTGCCGGAATTGTCCCGCCATTTTTCTTTTCCCGTCTCGGCGTCTATCGCGAACACCATTCCTTGCCGGGTGCAGACGTAAAGAGTCCCGTCTTGAAGCACGGGCGCCGCGAACACGCAGCCGCCGGTATCAGTTCTCCAGATAACCCTTCCGCCTTCTTTGATGTCCAACGCATAGACATACTGGTCCCATGAGCCGAGATATATGCGGTCTCCGTCAACCACCGGCGCGGCCGTTATTTTGTCTTTCGTCTTGAAGGTCCATTTGGTCTTGCCGGTCGCGAGCTCGCACGCATACAGCGTCCCTTCTTCTGTCCCGAGGAACAGCGTATTATCCGAGGCCACGGGCGGCGCAAACATCTGCCCGCCGACGGCAAATGCTGGCCGAATCGGCCGACCCGCTTCGGATTCCTTCCCCGGCCCAAAAATAACGTAGCCGAAAAGCACGAGATTCATGATTATGCTCGCGGCCAGGAGAACTCTTATTCGGGCGGGTGTTTCGACAATTACGCGCTCGCGCACACGCCGGCCGGGATGTTCGGGAGCAATGGAATGAGTGGGCTTGGCTTCAATCACTTTCGTCGGCGCGTGGAGTTCGGCGCGCACATTCTGTGGGATTGCCTGACTGATGGCGTTAATCACGTGCCGGAAACTGTCGTAGCGGTTGGCCGGCTGTTTCTCAAGCATCCTGCTAATGACGCCTGCGAGATTTCCCGGGATTTCGGGATTGAGGAGCTTCGGAGATTCCGGCGTCCGCGTGAGGTGCATTTGCAAAACCTCCATCGCGTTCTCGCCCCTGAAGGGAAGCCGGCCAGTTACGAGTTCATAGAGCACCACGCCAAGAGAATAAATATCCGTGCGCCGGTCGGCCGTTGCGCCCGACGCCTGTTCCGGCGACATGTACTCGGGTGTGCCCATGATGCTGCCGGTCACGGTCAGCCGCGTGCCTTCCTCGATGCGCGCTATGCCGAAATCCATGATCTTGAAAACGCCTTCTTCATCCGCCATGATATTGTCAGGCTTGACGTCGCGGTGAATGACCCCGCGCGCGTGCGCGAGATCAAGGGCATCCGCCATGTCGATAATGATGCTCGCCGCCTGCGGCACGCGGAGACGCCCGCTCTGCTTCAGCAGC
>CAYVDS010000018.1:1380-15748 GCA_964450145.1 uncultured bacterium | reverse complement strand
AGTGTTGGGCCGCTGAGGTACTCCATTGCAAAGTAATGCAGGCCGTTCTGCTCGCCGACTTCGTAGACTTTTATAATATGCGGGTGCTCGAGTTGGGAGACCGCCTTGGCCTCGCGGCGGAATCGTTCAACATGTTTCGGATTCCGCGTCAGTTCGGGCGGCAGTATCTTCAACGCGACTTTTTGCCCGTTGGCGTCCTTCGCGAGGTATACTACCCCCATCCCGCCCTTGCCGATTTCCTTCAAAAGCGTGTATTTGCCGATCTGTTTTTCCAAGTGTGTCTCCGGTAAGGCCCCGTCATTCACCTGCGGGGAAATTGAATTGGAAGCCGTCGTACGGGCACCAGCCGCTTCGCTGGGATTTCTCAACGTAGAACATGCGCTCACAGGTGGGACATTGCACCCATACGAAGTTGGCGCTGTTCACACGCGTCTGGGGGGCCGCTTGACGAGTCGAGAGGTCCCACGCGACAAGTCCGATCAACGCGCCCAGAAGAACCATCACCAATGCCTTGTAAAGCATTCGTTCAAGTGCGCTCCTTTTGATAGAAGGGATAACAGGCAAGAAAAAGAGTCTCGAGTCGTGGCTCGAAGGTCAGATCGGGAAAGGCGGACCGAAGATGAGACGAACAAGACGAAAGAACGAAGAGAAATGTCATTCTGAAGAGAAATTGTCGTTCTGAGCGCAGCGTAGAATCTCAATCCAAAATCCAAAATCCAAAACCCAAAATAAAGAGCCCGTTGAGCCCAACCCTTGCTCACCGTCCGATCCCCCGCTTCATCTTTTCGAGAATCCCTGCAAATTTCTGCTGGGCCCGTTGGGCGCCTTCTTTGTCCTCTTGAATCAGTTTGATGTCTTTCAGGGTATTCCGCTCTATCAGGAAGAACAGAACGTTATCCCCCATCGAATCGGGAAAGAAATAGAATTTGTCTCCGAGGTTCTTCCAGTCGAACACATGGCCGGTGATTTCCTCGCCATCGGCAAAGATAATTTTCATCAAGTGGCCGGCACGCGGGACTTTGAGGGAGAGCGCGTCTTTGGTCAGTTCACCGTCGAAGTCGCGCACGAACGCCGCCGCTTTGAGTTCATAGAACCGGACATACGAATCTTTGCGGGACGGCAGGTTAGCCCGATCGAGAAAGTGGAATCCTTCCGTCTTCGTGTCCCACGTGAGAGGCCATCCCTGTTTGACTTCGGAGTTGAGGAAATAAAGGACCGCTTGATTTAGCGGCTTCGGAGCCTCGAAACGGAACTCGAACGCTCCAAACTTGATGGAATCAAAGTGCATCAACTGCACCTGGCCGGTTCTCGATTTGTCGTTAATGAGCACCTCGTCCGTCCCCCGGACAGCTTGCACAATGGTATGAACGTCGTCTCTCGTCTTCAAGCCTGAAAACATGTATGTCTTATCCATCATCGACCTGTGGGGAAGCTCGACGTCAACCCCCTCGCCCGTGCCGACGAGAACCTCGTTCGCCCTTTTCTTCTCGGAAAGACGCGCGAGGTTGATGTTTCTCACCGTGCCCCTGGTCGGATCTTTCGTCACAATGAGTTTTCCGACCGGGAGCGTTTTGTGCATGCGAAAATCAGCGAACACGGCCCTCGCGCGCCGGGACACGAGCGGCAGCAAGATAACGGCGGCCAGGCACACCGCCGCGATTCCGACATACAGACCGACCCGCCGGAAACCAGCGCCTTGTCCCGCGACTTCCACCGATATCGGGATTTCCGATTGCGTGAACGCCCATCCTGCCGAAACGAGTCTTATTGCGCCCTCGTATTTTCCCCCGGCCTGTTTCGGCAACCGTTCACTGAACGAAACCGTCACGGCCACGACAATTTCCTTCGTTTTCAGTGACGGCGAAACCTTCAGTTCAAGTCCTTCGGGAAGCTCGATATCCCGAGAAATGGAAACAGCATCGAGGCTCGTCGGAAAGTCGGCGCCCCTCGGAGTTATCGAGATGGTCCTCGTTTCTTCGAAAGGACCGCCAAAGCCGGTGGGCCCGAACGCCAGAGAGGGCGCATGGACGCGTAACGATTCCGCAATCGAAAAATCGAATGGGAGGCGGCGGGGCGAAAGGAGCAGCGTCTCCGGCTCGGATGGTTGGAAAAGAAACACGCCGGAGTAATCGCCCATTGGAAACCCTCGCGTTTCAAGGGCGAGTTTTTCGGCCCACGGCCCTTGTTTGCATTCGATTCGCCTCGGCCTCACATTAAAAAACCTGTCGAGCGTGCCTTTGGTGAACTCAGCATCCACGCTGACTTCAATCATGGTTAGCTCGCGCGACGGGCGGCGAGTGACAAAATTGATGTAGAAGAAGCTGTGCGATAGAGTTTCTGGAATTCGCCCGATATGGCTTGCCTGATCGGTTATGCGCGCCTCAACAAGTGTGATCTTCTCGAGCAGATCTTTGTTCTCGGGCCAGTTAACGAGATTAGCGCCCGCGGCTAGCAGATATGATTGCAGGTCTTTCTCGATCCGGCCGCCGACGGAGAAACAGTAGAAGGAATAATTGTTCCCTGTTTTCAGGTCGGAGTGTCTCTTTAGTAGTTCCGCCAATGTGGCTGTCTCACTGCGTGTGTCCTCCGGGTGGCGGCGGCCATCAGTAATCAGCAGGAGCAGCCTTTCAGCAGTTGGCCGAACGGCGGCGGAGGCTTTGATATCCGCAAGCCCTCTCTCGAGAGCGGGGAAATAGCTCGTGTATGGTCCGGCAGGGCGCAGTTGGAGTAATTGCTGCTTCAGTTGTTTCATTTCATCCCGCGCGGTGATCCTCCCGGAGGCGATAAGTACGGCGTTCTTGGAGAACTGGTAGCAGGCAAACGAGTCGCCCGGACGCGCTCCATCCACGAAACGGCTTAGTATACGCGAAATAGACGGCAAGTACGGCGACGCGCTGTCGGAGCAGTCGACAAGCACGACCACGTCTTGCGGAGGGAGTAGTTGCTGGGCTTGTGCTTCAAGAGGAAATGCAGGCCAGAAAGCCAGTAGCAGGACAGCCAGTCGGTATATGGCGTGCCTTTTTCTTGGTTTCGGCATCTCACCCGGCCTGATCAGGCGCTATAAAGCATATTGCGAGTGGTCATGTTGATTCTAACACACGGGCTAACCTATGTCAAAATCGGAAATGCAGTTAGCTTTGTTTCGGAGAGGAGCGAATGCCGCGGTACATGGCGCTAGAACTGGAAGTAGATAAACCGTTCTTCCGTCGTAAAGAAGAGGAATATCACCACGGTGGCGCACGAGTAACCGAACGCCTGGACAGGCGCGGGAAGTCTTATGTACCATTCCTGCAAATCCCATTTACTCCTCAGGACGTGACTGATAGCCGCCAGGCCGAGCATCATCACAATGGGAAGCTGAACCGTTTGCGTAGTGAAGCCTGCGCTCGCGATATTGCCGAGGATGGCGCCTATCTTCGAGACCGACTCGGCTCTGAACATGATCCACCCAAGGCACACGAGATGAAAAGTAAAAACGGCGCCGAGCGCGGACAGAATCGCCGATTTTGCCGAATCTGTCTTCTTGGCGAGTCCAAACTTTTCCTCAATCAGCCGCTGAATGGATATCAATATTCCGTGATATGTGCCCCAGAGCACAAACGTCCAGTTTGCGCCATGCCAGAGCCCGCCCAGCACCATCGTCGCCATCATGTTGAAGTAGGTCCGGCCCTCGCCCTTGCGGTTTCCGCCAAGCGAAATATAGAGATAGTCGCGCAGCCATGTGGACAGCGAAATATGCCACCGCCTCCAAAACTCGTGCGGCGAGGCCGAGATATAAGGCAAGTTGAAGTTGATAGGTATTTTGAACCCGAAAAGTCTGCCGCACCCAATGGCGATATCGGTATAGCCCGAGAAATCAAAATAAATCTGGAAAGCATAAGCGTAAACCGCAATGAGCGTCGCCAGGCCGGAAAAATCTCCGGGCGCAGCAAATACCTTCTCGACGTAGCCGCCAAGAAAATCTGCGAACACGACCTTCTTGATAAGTCCCTGTGCAATCTGAAAAATTCCACGGACCGCCTCGTCGCCGTCAAAAACTCGTTTCGTCTTGATTTGCGGGAGGAGGTCCTTCGGCCTCACTATTGGCCCTGCGACGAGCTGAGGGAAGAAAGAGATGTAGGCGGCGAAGTTCCAAAGCGACTCCTCGACATGCTCTCCCCTGTATGTGTCTATGATGTAGCTCATCATCTGGAACGTGAAGAACGAAATCCCTAGCGGAAGCGTTATTTCGGGCACAAGGAAATCAGCCCTTATCCCGAAGAAATTGAGGGTCGACTCCGTCGACCGGATCGTGAAGGCGGCATATTTATAAAAGCCTATGCTGAGCAGGTCAATGCCGAGCGCCAGCCACAGGAATTGCAGCTTCCTTCGAGGCCTCCTGGCCATCTCGAGCGCAATCGCGAAATTGAATACGGTAAGTATCGCCAGAAGGAAGAAATAGATAGGATAGGAGTACATGTAGAAGAAGTAGCTCAGGCCGATGATGATAAAAACCCGGTGTTTCTGGGGAGATGACCAGAAAAGGGTGAGCGCGATTATTATGAATGCGGCGAATGCAAGGCTATTGAATAACATTGTCCGACCGTCTAACTCTGTGCGCCTTCTTGAGCTGCCTCCGGCGGCTCGATTTTCCTGCGGACAAACGCAACCAGCCAGTAAAGCAGGGCCAAAACCATACCGGGCAGGAGAACATCCTCAATTGCAATGCTTGATTGGAATTGCAGCAGGCGCGTTTCACGGGCGATGTGTTCCAGGAGGCTCGCAAATGGAAAGTATAGAACCACACTCGCAAACAGAAAGTAGATAAGCCCCGTTATCCCCTTCAGAATTAGTCGGACTAGTGGCATTTCTTTGGTATGTTGTTCCTACACAAGTTCTTTGCAGTAAAACGCTTCAAGCAAAGTATACGGGAAAATCGGGGGCGAAGTCAAGCGGCAAAACCATTCAGCGGCAAAACCATTCAACCTGTCATCGCGAGCGTAGCGAAGCAATCTCTTTGTTGCTTTGGCTTTTTTCCGTTTCGCCTCCTTCCGACCTTGTTTCTTTTCAACCGTAAACAGTAAACTGTAGACCGTACATCCCCTTCTTTGCAGAGAAATCCTTAGCCTAATTCGCGCGTAGGTTGAAAATGGGATGTGAATGCGTTAGAATAGGGAACATCGCGGGCATACAGTCGCCGCGAATAAGACATGATGAAACTAAGAGAGCTTAAGACGCAAATGGCACAGATTCCTGCAAAATCATTTCAATCCGCAATCCACAATCCGCAATCCGCAATGGAATATCCCTTTTCGTCTTTCGCGTCGGGCCTGTCGTCCCTTTCGCCTTTCGCCTTTCGCCTTTTGCCTCTTCCTTTAGGCTTACTGCTCGCGGGCCGCGCCCGCGAACTTATCATAAAAATATATCCATTCATACCCAACCACCGAACCTGAACCTGAGAACAAGCTCCGATTACCGTGATTTCACGGAACAGGAGCGCAAATAATAGATGAGGTAAGACATGACAGAACAAGTGTATATATTCGATACGACGCTGAGGGACGGCGAGCAATCGCCCGGCGCAAGCATGACCGTCGACGAAAAGATAAGGATGGCGCTCCAGCTCGAAAAGCTCGGTGTGGACGTCATCGAGGCCGGATTCCCGATTGCGTCACCCGGCGAATTCGATTCGGTCCGCAAGATAGCGGGCGCGCTCAAAGGCGTGACGGTCGCCGGGCTGGCGCGCGCGAATAAACCCGACATTGACGCCGCATGGGACGCAATCAGAGTGGCCCCTCGCCCGAGAATCCACATTTTCATTGCTACGTCGGACATCCATTTGAAGCATAAGCTCAGGAGAACACGCGAGCAGGTTATCGAGGATGCCGTCGGCGCGACCAAATACGCGCATCAGCTCGCCGCCGACGTCGAGTTCTCCGCTGAGGACGCAACCCGCAGCGATCCGGACTACCTCTGCGAAGTCGTGCGCGCCGTAATTGACGCCGGGGCGTCGGTCGTGAATATTCCCGACACGGTGGGTTATGCCACCCCGGCCGAAATCGGGGCGCTGTTCAGGAAAATCCGCGAAAATACGCCCAATATTGACCGCGTCATCTTGAGCACGCACTGCCACAACGACCTCGGCATGGCGGTCGCAAATAGCCTGGCGGCGGTCCGTTTCGGGGCGCGGCAGGTCGAATGCACGGTGAACGGCATCGGCGAACGCGCAGGCAATGCCGCTCTCGAAGAGATCGTGATGGCCATTCGAACGCGCGAGGACCAGTTGCCGTTCTACACGCGAATTAGCAGTCAAGAGATATACCGCACGTCGAAGCTGCTCAGCACGACCACCGGCCTCGTCATCCCGCGCAATAAGCCGATTGTGGGCAAGAACGCCTTCGCGCACGAGTCCGGCGTGCATCAGGACGGCGTTATAAAGCAGGCGCTCACATATGAGATCATGACCCCCGAATCGGTCGGTGTGCCCCACAGCTCGATTGTGCTCGGCAAACATTCCGGCAAACACGGGCTGCTGGCGCGGTGCGAGGCGCTCGGGTTCAAGCTCAGCGAGGAGGAACTGAAAGGAATTTATAAGAGATTCATTGCCCTCGCCGACAAGAAAAAAGAGGTCACCGACGAGGACCTCGTGGCAATCGTCGAGGAAGCGCTTAACCTGATCGCAGAAGTGTACAAGCTTGAATATTTGCAGACCACAAGCGGAAACAGGACGATGGCAACCGCGACCGTGCAGCTCAAGCACGACAGCAAATCGGTCATCGACTCTGCCGTCGGCGACGGCCCGGTGGACGCAACCTACAAGTCAATCGAGCGCATCACGGGCGTCAGCGGCAAGCTGCTCGAGTACTCAATAAACGCGGTAACCATCGGCGAGGACGCAATGGGCGAGGCGTTCGTGAAAGTGCAGTTCAAAGACGACGTCGTCGCCGGGCGCGGCCTGAGCACCGACGTTATCGAGGCCAGCGCGAAGGCCTACCTTAACGCCCTCAACAAGTGGCTCTCGCTCAGCAAGAGAAAGTGAAAGGAGAAGGGGTCGAAGGTCAAAGGTCGAAAGTCGAAGGTCAAGCGTTAACGGCCCGTTGCACAAACCAATCTCGATGAATTTCCTGGCCGGATGGGGCATGCTATTCGTGGAATTCTCTGGTTTTTATCATTCCCGCGAAGGCGGGAATCCATTTTTCTTCTTGCCGAAGCATCTGGGCAACACGCCGTTAAGAGTTAAGAGTCAAAAGGTAACGCCTGTTGCCCAAAGGATAATAGTCATTTGTTATTCTAGGCGAAGCGAGGAATCTCTGTTTACAGCCGCAAGTTTGCGGGAAAGTTGCCGGTCAACGTCTCGTGCCCTTTTTCTTAACCTTTAACCTTTAACCTTTAACTTTCGACCTTTGACTCGCCACTGTTAACTGTTCACTTTAAGGAGGACAGCTATGCCCCACGAGACAATACTTGTAACTCAGGCGGAGCGCGTTGTCACAATCGCCCTGAACCGCCCGCCGATGAACCCCATCAGCAACCAGATGATAACTGAGCTCAACACGGTCCTCGACGGCATCGAAAATGACGGCGAGACCCGCGCCCTCATCCTCACCGGCGCAGGGGAGAAAGCATTCTGCGCGGGGGCCGATATCACGGAGTTCGGACAAGCGTTCGGCGAAGGAAGCGTCAAAGCGCTCGTGATGACGCGCCACAAACTGTTCACGCGCATCGAGAAGTTTCCGAAGCCGGTGATTGCCGCCATAAACGGCTATGCGCTCGGAGGCGGATGCGAACTGGCTATGGCGTGCCACCTGCGCCTCGTGGCCGATACAGCAACTATCGGTCAGCCGGAGATAAACCTCGGCATCATCCCGGGCTACGGCGGCACGCAACGCCTTCCTCGCCTCATCGGACGCACACGCGCATACGAACTCCTGTTTCTCGGCGACAGGATTCCGGCTCAACGCGCGCTCGAAATCGGGCTCGTTAACAAGGTTTGCCCCGCCGGCTCTCTCATGGATGACGCGCGTGAGCTGGCGGCCCGTCTCGCCAAACAAGCACCCGTCGCGATAAAGCTCATCATCGACTGCGTGAATCGGGGACTGGAGACAACCATAGAAAACGGCCTCGAAATCGAGGCCGACAACATGGCCGCCGTCTCTGCAACCGAAGACGCTATGGAAGGCGTCATGGCGTTCATGCAAAAACGCCAGCCGGACTTCAAAGGAAAATAAAGCGAATGAGGTTGTCCTGCAACTGGCGAATCAACATAAACCTTTGTAGGTGCGAATTTATTCGCATAGGATTTTGGGGCCTCTTTACGACTCGCTTATGCGAATAAATTCGCACCTACAGAATTTGACAGTTTTGAAAAGCCCTTGTATTCCTCATGATTGATCATTCTCGTGGTTGCTTGCTCCCATGCGATTTATGGGATAGAATAAGAGGACTCTTGCGCCACTTGCAAACGTGTTTTATGGACAGCGATTTATGGAAGAGCCGAAGAAAACCAAGGCCGAACTCCTGGATGAACTGAAAAAACTGCGCGCCAAGGTCGCGCAAATGGAGAAGTCCATGCCCCGGCGCGATAAGGCGCAGAAGTCGCGGCATAAAAGCGTCGCGACTGGCCTCGGCGTAGGCAAGCTGGCCGAACGGACATTGCGTGACACAAACGAACTTCTTGAAAGAATCTTCTCCACCCCTCAAGTTTTGTTGGCATATATGGATCGCGATTTCAATTTCATCCGTGTGAACCGCGCGTATGCCGAGGCCGATGAGCGGACAACGGAATTCTACATCGGCAAGAACCATTTTGACCTGTTTCCGAACGAAGACAACGAGACAATCTTCCGGCGAGTGGTCGAGACCGGCGAGCCCTACACTACCTATGCGAAGGCGTTTGAATACGCCGAGCACCCTGAGCGCGGAGTCAGTTTCTGGGACTGGACGCTGCTGCCGGTAAAGGACGCCGCAGGCGCAGTCCACGGAGTCTTGTTATTGCTCGTGGACGTGACGGCTCGGGCGCGCGCGGAACAGGAACTGACGAAACAGCGCCAGCGCCTTGAGGAAATGGTCAGTCACCGCACGGCTGAACTGGACCGCCAGAAGGAGTTTTCTGAATTGCTGGTACGCAGCAGCGTCGATGGGATACTGGCCTTCGACCGCCAATGCCGCTACACGTTGTGGAATTCGGGCATGGAGCGCATCTCGGGTGTCAGCGCCTCGCAAACGATCGGTAAGCGCGCCTTTGATGTATTCCCATTCTTGAAGGAGATAGGCGAAGATAAGTGCATGTATGATACCCTCGACGGCAAGAGCGTCGTCGTTAAAGATAAGGAATTCAACGTTCCCGAGACGAGGAAGAAGGGATTCTTTGAAAGCGTGTATTCGCCCCTGTATGACAAAGAGGGCACAGTTATCGGCGGGCTTGCCATCGTCCGCGAAACTACCGAACGCAAACTGGCGCAGGATGCAATGCGCCGTGCGCTCGAGGAATCGCATCGGCGCGCAACCGATACCTCTGCTCTCCTCGAAAGCACCCACGCGGTGCTCGAACACCAGAATTTTTCTGAGGCGGCGGAAGCGATATTCAAAGCGGGCAAGAATCTCATTGGCGCCACCTCTGGCTACATTTCCCTTTTAAGCCGAGACGGAACACAAAATGAGGCGGTCTTTATCGATTCCGGACCATCGGGATGCACCGTTGATCCGAACCTGCCTATGCCTATTCGCGGGATGCGAGCCGAAGCATATAAGTCGGGAAAACCCGTCTACGAGAACAATTTTGCGGAATGCAGGTGGAAAGACCTGTTGCCGCCCGGCCATGCCCCCCTCGACAACGCACTGTTTGCCCCCTTGCTGATAGGAGACAATGCGATTGGCCTGATCGGACTGGGAAACAAGCCCGGAGGGTTCACCGAAGAGGATGCGCGGCTTGCCGCTGCGTTCGCAGCCCATGCCGCCATTGCGTTCCGGAACAGCCGATATCTCACTGCCATAAGCAAATCCGAGGAGCGCTACCGCCTGCTTTCGGAGAGTCTCGAAGAAACGGTTAGGAAAAAAGTCTCCGCCCTGGAGCACGCGCAGAGGCTCGCGACGCTCGGCCAGATGGTCTCGGTCGTGGCTCACGAGGTCAAGAATCCGCTCCAGAACATACGGATGGGTGTCGAATACTTGCGAGAACATATGAGAGAGGATTCGACCAAAAAGGAAATCCTGGAGGAGATTGACTACGGCGTCAGTATTCTGAAACAGATAATTGACCAGTTGTCCGACTACTCCAAGCCGGTCACCCTCCAACACTCGCCGTTTTCGGTCGGCGAACTGGTCGGCCAAGCACTGAGGATGCTGTCTCATAAACTCGACCAGGTAACGGTTCACACAGAGCTGGAGCAGCAAGAGACACAGATAATGGCCGATCCTGTAAGGATGGGCGAAGTCCTCGTCAATATTATCTCAAATGCCATCGAGGCCATGCCCCACGGAGGCGATATCCGAATATGCAGCAGATTTGCGGATATTGGGACAGACCCGAACTACGGGTCTGTCTCTGCTCGCTGCCTGAAACTTTCCATCTCCGACAACGGCTGCGGGATCACCGAACAACACATGGACTTTATCAACGAGCCTTTCTTCACGACCAAGATAAGGGGCACGGGGCTCGGAATTCCCATTTGCAAAAAAATTATCGACGCCCACAACGGAACCTTGAATATAAAGAGCAAACGAGGCGAAGGGACCACCGTCGAGATAACCCTGCCAGTCGATTAGGACAGAGCCGCTAAAACCGCTGGTCCGTTCCCTGAATTTGTCTTCTTGTCCTTTTTCAACCCGGAACTCGAACATCAGAACTCGAATCGCCGCACGCTTCGCGGGTTGCCTCTTCCAACCGCACACCGTAAACTGTACGGTCCGTTGCCCTAACCAAATTCGATGAATTTCCTGGCCGGATGGGGCACGATATTCGTGGAATTCTTTGGTCTTTATCATTCCCGCGAAGGCGGGAATCCATTTTTCTTCTAACCGAAGCATCTGGGCAACACGCCGTGTAAACCGTAACCTTCTTTTTGGAGTTTACCTTGAAACCAGAAACCGTCTCTTACACCCCTTGCGCCGTCCCAAAATGTTGATATAGTTGCTGCAGTTTTACTGTGAGAGGAGGACAACCAAAAAGAGGAGAAAAGACTTATGTTCAGCCCAATAAGGAATAATTCGGCCTTTTTCGTCTTCATGCTGCTCGCCCTCGCATTGAGCGTCACTCTGATTGCCACCCCGGCTGTGGCTGCAATGGGAGGAGGCGGCAGTGGTTGCGGTTGTGGCGGAGGTGGGGGTGGCGGCAGCGGCGGTGTAATTAACCCCCCGCCCGGGGCTCCGTTCCATGACCCCGTCGAGTTGCCAAACGTGAGTTCCACACCGGGTGTCTTTGAAGCCTATCTGGAGGCAAAACCAGCGCCCATCAATGTGAACGGAACGACCGCCACGCTCTTGACGTATAATGGCAGTTACCCGGGCCCGACCATCAGAGTGAAACAAGGCGATATTCTCAAGCTCCATTTCACGAACTCTTTGCCCTCCACAACCGAAAGGAACATCCTCGGTTTCGAGAAGAGCCACACGAATCTGCACACTCACGGGTTGCACGTTTCTCCGATGGAGCCTGCCGACGCCGCGCACCTCGACATTGCGCCCGGAGAAACCTATCATTACGAATATGACCTCATGTTTCAGCCGGGTGGCTCACTCAATATCTTGCATCCCCATGCACACGGCCTCGTCGCGGAGCAGTACTGGAGCGGCATGTTGTCCGCTATCATTATGGAAGACAATACGCCGGTGCTTGAGGGATACGAGACTCACACGCTTATCCTGAAAGACATCTCTCTCAGCAACGGCGCGCCCGCGCCGCACAGTTCTATGATGGACTTCATGCACGGCAAAGAAGGCAATATCGTCATGGTCAACGGGCAGGTGAACCCCGTTCTTTCCATAAGACCCGGCCAGATACAGCGCTGGCGGATACTCAATGGAAGTAACGCTAGGTTCTATAAGCTCAGTCTCGAAGGCCACAGCCTGTATTTGGTGGGAACGGACGGCGGACTGCTTGACAAGCCCTACGCTCAACCGAGCATATTGCTCTCCCCCGGCGAAAGGATAGACCTTCTCGTGAAAGCGAGCTTAACAAAGGGCTCGTACCGCTTGCTTTCGCTCCCTTACTCAAGAATGGGAAACATGGGGGGACAACAAGTGACCCTGCTGACATTGTCGAATCAGGGTTCGCGCGTAAGTGGAACCTTGCCGACCACGGTCGATCCCGGCGCCGTCCGCCTGAATATGGACACGAGCATGCTCCCGAAAAGGACGCTCACATTGAGCATGGGCCAAGGAAGAGGTTACATAAACGGGCAGGATTTTGACGTAGACCCATATACCATCATGTCTGATTTGGGGATGTATGAAGTGTGGGAGATCATAAATCAGAGCAACATGGACCACCCATTTCATCAACACGTCAATGCGGCGCAAGTGCTCTCCATAACCGGCGGCGACTCCGCCTACGCTTCTCTTTATACTCAGACTCCGGCGTGGAAGGACGTGGTAATCGTGCCGAAGTGGGGGCGAGCGACCTTGCTTGTGCCGGTTATGGATTATCCCGGCATGACCATGTTCCACTGCCATATCCTCGAGCATGAGGATATCGGCATGATGGGTATGTGGCATTTAATGGGGATGATGTGACTTGTAGAAAATAGAACCTGCGGCCAGTTAGTTACGACCGAAACCGCCCTTAATTCGGGGACACGATGAGGGACACGATGCTGAATCGTGTCCCCGAATTATTGGGGCGAACATCCCGCGTGGCGCGGAGCCCGCCCCTACAAACATGGAATTGCTGCCAGATAGAAATGGATTCCCGCTTTCGCGGGAGCAACAAAAGGGGATGACAAAAGCGCTCGGTTTTGGCATTCAACAGTAAACTGCAGACTGTAAACCGTACACCCTGTCTTATTTCTTCAGCAGGCGGTCTTTATTGAACTGAAGCTCGTTGCGGGCGTAGCCCACGACGGAGATGATGCCCGAATCCATGCGGATCGCGTCCACTGGGCAGGCCTCGACACAGTACCCGCAGAAGATGCAGCGGGTCAAATCGATGTCGAAGGAGATGGGGTATTTCATGATAGCGGGATCGGAATGCTCGCCGGGCATGATTGATATGCACCTTGCCGGGCATACCGTCGCGCAGCACATGCATGCAACGCAGCGCGGCGAGCCGTCGTTGCGCTCCATGAGCCTGTGGCGGCCGCGCCAGCGCGGGTGCACAAAGCGTTTCTGTTCGGGATACCGTATAGTCACCGGGTTCTTGAACGGGTTCGATAAGTTCTTGAAGAAATGGCGCGAGGTTATTGCAATCCCCCTGAAAATTTCAGGGAAATATATCCGTTCCCAGAAAGTTAGGTTTGTCTTTGTGGACATCAGAATCTCCCAGAAAATAGGGACAGACCCTACGCAACGGGTCTGTCCCTATTTTCCCACCAATAGGATAACAAGTCCTGTAACAAAAATATTCGCGAGCGAAAGCGGCAGCAGCATTTTCCATCCGAGCCGCATGAGTTGGTCGTATCGGAACCGCGGCAGCGTCCAGCGGATCGTCAACTGGAGCCAACACAACGCTACAACCTTTGCCGAGAACACGCCTATCTGAATCAACGCCACCAACCAGCCAGGGAACGCCTTCAGAAGCATGTCGGTCGTGACCCACGGTATCTGCCAGCCGCCAAGGAACAATGACGCGATAACTCCCGCGATCACGACGATCTCGGCGAATTCACCCATGAAGAACATGCCGAACTTCATTCCGCTGTATTCGAGGAAATAGCCGGCGACGATCTCGGACTCGCCTTCCGGCAGGTCGAACGGCGTCCGCTTGCTCTCCGCCATTGCCGCGGCGAAGAAGAGCAGGAACCCCACCGGTTGAGTGATGATTCCCCATTTCGGGATAAAGCCGAAGAGCAGGCCGCCCTGCGCGCGCACGATCTCATCGAGCCGTACCGACTGGTACACCATCAACACGCCGATGATCGTCAGACCGAGCGTGACCTCGTATGAAATCATTTGCGCCGCTGAGCGCAATGCGCCGAGAAGCGACCACTTATTGTTCGAGGCCCATCCGCCCAGGAAGATGCCGAAAATGGCGATGGACATCACAGCCACCACGAACAACACGCCGATGTTTATCTCGGAAACGACAAGGTTAACGTCGTACCCGAAGATGGGCAGCCTGTCACCGAACGGGATGACGGCATAGGCGACAAACGCGGGGAACAGCGCGATAAAAGGCGCGATGGTATGCACCACTCGGTCGGCGCCGGCCGGAACGAAATCTTCTTTTTTTGGAACT
>CAYVDS010000018.1:0-1370 GCA_964450145.1 uncultured bacterium | reverse complement strand
ATCTTCTTTCATAATCATCTTGATTCCGTCGGCGACGGGATGCAGAAGCCCGGCCAGCGTAATCCCGAACACGTTCGCGCGGTTCGGCCCAAGCCGGTCCTGGATGAATGCGCTCTGTCTTCGCTCGGCCCATGTCAACAGGCCGGCAAGGTTCAACACAAACATGGTTGCGATTGCGATCTTGACTGCGAGTATCAGGGCATCTGCCATATCATTTATCCGTTTCGTCCGGATTGGGGTCAGGTCTACACATTAGACACAACCAGTCTCGCCGAAGCGAATTCATTGCTGTTGTTGTGTCAATGTGTAGACCTGACCCCAATCGCGTCATCTATCCATTTCGCCCGCGATCATGTTAACCATTCCGAACGTCGGGACGACGTCGGCCACCATTGCGCCCTCGAGCATTTTAGGCATCGCTTGCACAATCGGGAAACACGGACCGCGACAGCGGCACTTCCACGGTTTGTCCGAGCCGTCCGAGACGACGTAGAACCCGAGTTCGCCGTTGCCGCCTTCGACCGGGAAGTAGACCTCCCCTTTGGGCGGCCGAATCCCCTTTACGATAATGTTGAAATGATGCACAAGCGCCGAGATGGAGGTGTAGACCTCCTGCTTCGGCGGGAGCACGATTCTCGGGTCATCGACCGCGATTGGCCCAGCGGGCGTCTGGTCCAACGCCTGCTCGATGATCCTGATGCTCTGATACAACTCGAGAATACGAACGATAAACTTGTCGTAATTGTCGCCGGTCTGGCCGAGCGGCACCTCGAAATCAAGCCGGTCATAAACAAGGTAAGGCTTTGCTTTGCGGACGTCGTATTTAACGCCCGCCGCGCGCAAACACGGGCCGGTGACGCCGTAAGCGAGGCAGTCATTGGCTTCGAGGACGCCCGTGCCTCGCATGCGGTCATAGAAAATTCTATTCTTTTCGAGGAGCCCTCGCATATCCTCGACGAGCCGCTTGACCTTGTCGAGTTCCTGCCGCGTCTTCTGCGCAAACCCCTCAGGCATGTCATGGGCGACGCCGCCGATTCGCGTCCACGTGGTCGTCAAACGCGCTCCGCTCAGAGCCTCCACCAATTCCCACATCCATTCACGCGCCTCGAGGCAGTACAGGAACACCGAGAACGCGGCGAGTTCCATCCCGCTCGCGCCAAGGCAGGTGAGATGGTCGGAAATTCGCGAGATTTCACATGCGAGAACGCGCAGGTACTTGCAGCGTTCGGGCACTTCGATCCCGAGCAGTTTCTCCACGGCCATGGCATAGCCCACGTTGTTAATAAACGGCGACACGTAGTTGAGCCGGTCGGTGAACGGGATCACTTGATGGTAGGTGCTGTTCTCGCACATTTTCTCGAAGCCCCGGT
>CAYVDS010000017.1:42711-47088 GCA_964450145.1 uncultured bacterium | reverse complement strand
AGCCGTACAAATATCGGTTAGGCGGCAAGGAAGTTCCTCTGTCGAGATGCAGGATCACCCTGAAATAAGAGACGAAAGCAACAAGACAAAAAGGAAACACCGGGGCCAAGGGCACAACCCATAACGTCATTCTGAGCGAAGCGAAGAGTCTCTGTTTTATTTCTTTTGACCTTGAACCTTTGACTTTGAACTTTGAATCTACTTTCTTAGGGGCGCCTGACTGCGGTATCGCGTGGTTAGTTGCATAAGAAACGCGAGTTCTGTTTGAAACTTGAAACCTGAAACTTGAAACCAGTTTCTTAGGAGCGCCTGACCGCGGCGAGGCGTGGTTAATAATGAAAGAAAGGTGAAGCTTGGGAGTCAGAGACGATGATGCTTTTCCTTCTTTCTTGGTTCCCCCTTTCGTCTTGCTCCTTTCGCCTTTCCCCTTTCTTAGGAGGTGAAGAATGAAGCAGATATGCGAAGACTTGAGAGCCGAGCACGAGGTCTTGGACGACGTTGTGGCGAATCTTACTGAAGAGAGATGGATGACCATGACCCCCTCAGTTCCGTGGAACATCAAGGACCAAATTCGCCACCTCGCGTATTTTGACGACCGGGCCGCGCTTTCGGCGACCGCTCCGGATTTGTTCGCCAAGCATATTGAAGAAGTCATGAGCGACATCAACGGCTTTGTCAAGACGCTCGACAGTGTCGGCAAGGATATGTCGATTCCGGATTTGATGGGCTGGTGGAGGAGAGAGCGGGGAAAACTTATAAAAGCTTATTTGACTATTGGCCCGAAAGACCGACTGCCATGGTATGGCCCGCCTATGAGTGCCTTGTCTCATGCAACAGCGCGGTTGATGGAGACATGGGCTCACGGGCAGGATGTTTTCGACGCGTTGCGTATTAAACGCACGAACACCGATCGCCTCAAGCATATCGCTCACCTTGGTGTAACAACGTTCGGCTGGAGTTACACAAATCGCGGCCTTGAGGTTCCAAAAACACGAGTGCGCGTGGAACTTAGTGCTCCGTCCGGAACGGTCTGGACATGGGGGCCCGAGGACTCGACAGACAGGATAGCCGGTCCGGCAGAAGGTTTTTGTCTGGTCGTGGCGCAAAGGCGGCATGTGGACGATACTGGCCTCAAGATTATTGGCGAAACCGCGCGTGACTGGATGCTGAAAGGTCAGTGCTTTGCCGGACCGCCGACAAATGGCCCTAAACCCGGCGAGCGAGTTGTAGAATGGGAAAATGCATAGCGACTCCTTCGTCATAAGAAATTATCGTTCATCCGACGTGAGCCAATATGTCGAATTTCATGCCGGGGCGGAATCCATCTGCCACTCAGTAGATGCATTCTCGCCCGCCTCGCTCACAGACGAGCCGCCTCACCCCGTCGACTTTTCTGACGATAATCTGTTTTTGGCTGAAGGAAAAAGGACAATTGTGGGCGCGTGTCAGGTGGTCCCGGAGTTGGCTATTGACCGTGTCGTGTTGAGGTTATTGGTCACACCTGATTTTCTGAGTCGAGGAATTGCGGCCAAGCTGCTGCGTTCGGCAATCGAGAGAGCCGGCGAACTCAAGGTCGCAAGAGTTCACGCGGACTTAAGAGAAGAGGATTGGGCCGTTCGTGATTTGTTCGCCGGTTTCGGATTTGTGCCCGTACGTCGACATGCTGAAATGAAGTTGGAGCTTCAGCCTTCGACGATCGTCGAATCGCTGTGTGCGGGCCTGATGTATCGGCCACTTGA
This sequence comes from uncultured bacterium, assembly GCA_964450145.1. Lineage (GTDB taxonomy): Bacteria > Abyssobacteria > SURF-5 > SURF-5 > SURF-5 > JACRIR01. Next base: position 45,349 of record CAYVDS010000017.1, on the reverse strand, counting down.
ACCTGGTGGTGAGACTAAATTCACGCAGTTTCAGAACCATGTTTTCGGGGGGTCGTGGGGATTTTGTCCGAACACGACATCCGACATCATCCAACAGTTGAATGCGCCCGGGTACGGCCGTCACGGAGTAATATTGGCATACGACGGAGAAGATGCCGTCGGTTACTGCTGGAGTGCGGAAGTATGCCAGCGGGGCTGCAAGAGTGGCGCATTGACTGGCCGAATCCACATGATGGGGGTAGCGCCGGAGTTTCGCGGCCGGGGTTTGGGCAGGCATATCTTATCGTCTGGCTTAAAATATTTGGCGAGCAAGGGCTATAGCACTGTTGAACTCACCGTAGACTGTGAAAACGAGGCGGCCTGCTCGATTTACGAGAGGGTCGGGTTCAAACTGAACACTCCACTGTTATGGTACGAGAAAGAAATGACTGACGCGAAAGCTGCTCATTTCAATGCGTCCCATTTGTGATCGCAACCTTCCTTCTCGTCGCGCGGGCGATAAGCGCGCAGATGATTAGCGCGAGGCCGAAGGCTGAGACAATGGATGCGCCTGTGGGCAGGTCCCACTTGGTGGATATGAATATGCCCGCCACACTAGCGAGAAAGCCGATTCCCCATCCTAGGAAAAGCCTTGAAGATGTCTTCCGGGCAAAAAGGATCGCACAAGCGGCTGGCACAACCAAGTAGCTGAATACGAGCAGCACGCCAGCAATCTGCACGGAGCTCGTGACGACGAATCCGAAGGTGACGTAGAAGACGAAGTCCCACCAACGCACGGACAGTCCCCGGTTCCATGCTTCCTTGACGTCGAACGAAATCAAAAAGAATTTGCTCCTGAAGCAGTAATGAATGAGGCCGATCACTGAATACACGATAAACGTTTTCAATATGCCCGGCCATGTCACATAGAGGATGCTCCCGACGAGCATAGCGCCGATGGCCTCGTGGCCATGAGGAGCGCGGTCAAGCACCAAGATTGCGATTGCCGAGCAGACCGCGTAAACGATTCCTATTACGGCCTCCTGCGGGATTCTTTCATCGCGAAATCTGCCGATCGCGAAAATCGCTGCCCCAACGAACGTGAACGCGAGCGAGACACAATAGGCCTGGGGGCTGTTTAACTCGTATCCTAGCAAAAGCGCAATCGTCGATCCCAGCGCCGCCACCTGCGCCAGCGCCAAATCAACGAATATAACGCCACGCGTGACTATGTGAAGGCCGAGATAACAGTGGATGCCGGTTAATATCAAACAAGCGGCAAATGGCGCGGCCATGAATAGGAGTATGTCGGTCATATGTTCTCCTCGAAATGGGAACGAAATTTATGCCACCTGAATTGTGCAGAATGTCAAACCCTGATAGATCCCCCTTCCCCCCTTGGCAAGGGGGGAAGGGGGATCTCTGTGGCTACGCAGCCTCTTTTACTCTACGGACGGCGTTATCTATCAACGAAAGGTAATCGGTCACGCCGGGCTGCCCATTGACGGCATTGGCGATTTCGACCACTTTTGCGCCCGTCTTTGCAGCGACGAATTCGGCGGCCTTCGGATCATAAAAAGGCTCCATCAGTATTACTTTTGCCTTCTGCTGGGACGCTGTTTGGACTACTCCGAGCAGATGTGATGGACTGGGCGGGATGCCTGGTTTCGGCTCAAGCTCAGAGAGAATCTTGAGCCCGAACCGATCCGTGAAATAAATCCAACTCCGGTGATATGTGATTACCTTTGTTCCTCTGAGCGGCCTGGTTTGTGCATACCAGCCGCTTATGTCCCCGTTCAAGGCTTTTTCGGTCAGATAAGAATCGAGTTTGCCAGCTAAATCGAGCGACCAGAGCTTGTCTCCGCCCACTTGGTCGACGAGCGGCTTTCCGAACATCGCCTCGTCAACCCGCCTGATGAAATCCGCGCTGTTAGCCGAATAGTAGGCCGTGTTCTGAGGGTCTAATTCAGTAAGCTTGCTGGCTATCGTCTGCGCCATAATACGCGCGTTGTACGGGTCCATCCAATAATGTGGATTGCCAAGGGGGTGAACGTCTCCCAGTGATCTGTCGACGCGCGTTGTGGGGACCTCGCGCCGCAGGACATTTAGTGATACGTCCAGATAGCCCGGCTGGCCGTACCGGATTTTGTAGTTCCGGGAACCGTCAACAACAAGTTGTTCGTAGCCGATTTCCAACTCCATTCCCATCTTAATAAACAGGTCTGCTTTCCTCGCGCTCACCATGTAGCTGGGTTTTGCTGAAATAGCATGCGGGTCCTCTTTCCCGGTACTGAGGCAAGAGACCGAAACATGGTCCCTGCCGATCCGCTCGGTTATGGATTTCAGCACGGTGTGCGTGGCCAGAACGTTCAGTTTCCCGGCGCCTTCTGCGCCAGGTGGAGAATAAAATGACAGCAGCGCCGCGAATGCCACACTCAAAGCCATAAGGATTCTTTTTCTCATCGGTTTTCACCTCAATTAGTATTCACCTTAGTATGTTTATCGGGAAAATCCCCCTCAATCCCCCTTTGTCAAAGGGAGAAGCAGAGAATCGAGCACATGACGTCCCGCCCAATGCGGGTTGTCCCCGATTTTCTAATTAGTATTCATGCGCCCTGTGAGCGCCCAAACCGAAATTCAATTGGAGCCAAACCAAGTG
>CAYVDS010000017.1:0-42701 GCA_964450145.1 uncultured bacterium | reverse complement strand
GAAAGAGGGGCCGCTCGCCGAGGCCAAGCAGCTCGTGATCCCCAAGGGCGCCAACATCGAGAAGATCGCCGACACGCTCGCCGAGGCCGGCGTGATCGAGAGCCGCTTCGTCTTCGTCAACTGGGTCTGAAAAGTTCCGGTCAACGAACATATACCCGAGCCTCCAGAACACGAATTCGCTCTGTATGAACGTCAGGTAAGCCGAATAGCCTTTCTCGCGTAAATCTTCGAAATCAGGAAACTCGGAATAGTCGTAACGCGCCGCCGCTTTCCAGCGTCTCGAAAGCCGATATTCCAGCGAGGAGTAAAGCCCCCACGTGTCCTGCTCGCCTTCGGCAGCGTCTTTTTGCGAGAGCAGAGCCTCAGTCTGCCACGTCAGACCTCTGTAGAGAGACTTTTCCGGCGGCAGCCATTTCACGGTAAGGTCCATTCCTTCCAGCCAGGTACGATTAGCGCCGTGTCCCCCGTTGTTCGGAGCAGTCGCAAGAGTGCCGCCGACCTCAATGGTCGTAGCGTCCGAAAGCTCAAGGAGATTCTTGGCGTGGGCAAGGTGTACAACGTCGTCGTGGTCTCCTCCCGCGAACGAGGAGTCATTGTCATTGTTAAAGATTTCGTATGCGAATTCGAGATAATGTTCGGTGGGCGCCAGCCAGCTCACCTCTGCGCCCCCGCCTTTGAGACCTTCCTCGCCGAAGTAGTTCTGAAGCATGAGGGGATAATCGACCCACGGAAGCGAATGTGCGTGGAGGGGATTGGCCTTCCCGAATCTTTCCCTGATTTTCCCCACGCGGGCCTGCAAGCCTTGGGGGAGAGAAAGCGCCGTCAAGTAAGCCTCCTCGACGTCAATCGCGAAACCTTCTTCCCCGCTCGGTTCCTCTCCCGGAATGGCCTGCTCCGGGAATTCCTTTTCTATGGAGAGAGTGACGTCGGCCCGGGCAAACGGGTCGAGCGCTCCCACTAAGTTGAGCTCGAGTTCCCGGAATATAAATTCGTCATCCGGCCTCTCGCCTTCGTTTTCATGGCTGGTATATTGTCCGAGCACGTCTCCGATTACTGCTATGTCGGGATTGAAAATTTGCGATATGGCGCGTTGACCAGATGCGGCATATACGGGCGGCTGGGCTTGTTGGAAATCCGTGTATGCGACCGGCGCTTCGGCTGGCTGGGCCGCGCGTTGTTCCTCGAGTTGATCCGCAAGTTCGCGGATGCGGTTCTGCATTTGCATGACCTCTGCCTCGTGCCGCTGCTGCAAAGTCTCGAAATCCTCACGCAGGCTTTCGATTTGCGCCTTGAGAACCTCGATATCTCCATTCTTCTCGACATCAGCGCGCGCGGTAAGGCATAAAAGCAGACACATAAGAAGGGCAATGACTGCATGCCTCATAAAGAATTTTCTCCCTTACGATAGTCGTTTCGGCTGCCGATAGATCGTGTCAGAGGGATAGGAGATTTTGCAGGGGGGAACAAACGATTCGCCCCGACGGACAATAGTCGTCTCCTCATCTCTGACGTAATTCTGGGGAAAGCGAGAATCAGGCTTGCATTAAGGAAGGCGGCCCGCGGGGGTCGTGGGGAGAAACAACCTGTAAGGAATCATACGAGAAAACGGATGTTGAGCACGTTCCCGTTGTGCACAAAAAGCCAAATGCAGGGGCATACGAAACGTTTTGTGCCTGAGAACTTTGATAATACTTGCATATATGGCACGTGGTGTCCTTGTGGAACGGATGCGAATCCGAAAGGTGAAAGGCGCTGAGAGATAGGGCCGAGAAGAAAACCAGTGCAGCTATCAGAGGCGCTGTTCGCTGAAGCCAATTCCTATGGATGTGAAGACGATCCTGAGGCATGAGTGACATCCGCATTAAACCTTCGAGTTTGAATCGGAGTTCTCCCGGCTGCGCAGAATACTTTAGCACAGCCTCCACATAATAGTCAAAGCACGTTCTCCGCTGATTACGCTCATGCCGTCTGGGCAAATCCGGATAATCTGCCGCTGTAAGACGCAGCACTAGCTATGTTCGCGGCCGTAGACTAGGTTGTATACTACCGGGATCACGAATAGAGTGAAGGCGGTCGAGGCGAAAAGCCCGAAGATGATTGCCCATGCGAGGCCGGAGAAGATTGGGTCGAGGGTGATGACGACATTGCCGAGAAGCGTGGTGCCTGCGGTCAACAGTATGGGTCGAAAACGCACGGCGCCCGATTCGAGGAGCGCGTCACGAAGCGTTTTTCCTTGAGCCAGCGAGTGATGGACAAAGTCTATAAGGATAATTGAATTTCTGACGACTATGCCGGCGAGCGCAATCATGCCGATCATTGCCGTGGCCGTGAAGAAGACAGGGTTGTGGTAGCCGCCTACCCTCCCCGCGGTGAGCGCATTCAGGAGCCAGAAGCCGGGCATGATTCCGATGAGCGTCAGCGGAATCGCGAGCATGATAATGAGCGGCATGAAGAACGAATGAGTCTCGATGACTAGCAGGATATAGATGCCTATCAGCGCGGTCGCAAATGCGATTCCAAGGTCGCGAAAAACATCCACAGTTATCTTCCACTCGCCTTCTCCGCTCCACACTATCTTGAAGCCTTCCGGCAATGGGTTCTTTTTGAAGTGAGCCTGCATATCGAGTATCGCCTCGGCGGGACTGCGGCCTGCCATCTCGCCGAAAACATACGAGACCCTGGACAGATTCTTATGATAGATGGTTTTGTCGATTGTGTCCTCGACAAATCGCCCGAGTTCTCCGATTTGCACAATGTTCCCAGCCATTCCTTTGACATACAGCCGCTCGAGCCGTTCTACGCCTGATCTCTCCGGCCTCGGCAGCCGAAGCAATATCAGCAGCGGATTTCGCTCGACCGGTATGTGCAATGTCCCCGGCGAGTCCCCTTGGAGCGCAAGCCGCAGCGTCTGCGCCACGTCGGCGGTCGTGATTCCGTTGAGCGCCGCCTTTTCTTTGTCCAGAATATAGGTCAGCCGCCTTTGGTCCGCCTCGACCGTATCATCCACATCGACGACGCGGCGCTCTTTTGCCATTCGGTTACGCACAACTCTGGCCGCATTGATGATCTCGTCGTATGAGAATGACGGTTCCCCGTAGACCTCGGCAACCAGCGTGGAGATAACGGGCGGGCCTGGGGGCGCCTCGACGATCTTCAGCAGTGCGCCGTTGCGGTCGGCGATATTTTGAAGCTCGTTCCTCAGCCGGAGCGCGATCTCATGGCTCTGCTGGGCCCGTCTTTTCTTGTGGACGAGATTGATTCTAATATCGGCGAGATTCGGCAGACGGCGCAAATAATAATGACGCACCATGCCGTTGAAGTCCATTGGCGATGACGCGCCGACGTAACTTTCGAAATCCGTCACCTCGGGAACGGAGCGAAGGTAGCTTTCGAAATCGCGCACAACCTTATCAGTCTCTTCGAGGGTGGTTCCCTCGGGTAGGTCAATCACCAACTGAAGTTCATTTTTGTTATCGAACGGGAGCATTTTGAGCGGAACTTTTCTGAAAAGCGCGAGCGAAACGGAGAACAACAAAAGTAGAACAATCCCACCGAGGAATATCCAGCTTAAGCCGCGCGAGAGCAGGAAAGGCGCCATAAGCGAGCTATAAACCCGATAGAAAACGGTCTTGTGAATGTCAAATGGCTCCTCCTCGGCCTTTCCGTATTCCTTTTTCAATATATGGAAAGCTGACCAAGGGGTTATCGTGAACGCAACCAGCATTGACATCATCATTGCAAGCGGCACATTGAGCGCCATGGGGCGCATGTATGGCCCCATCATGCCGGTGATGAAAAACATTGGCAGAAACGAAACGATCACGCTCAGCGTCGCGAGTATTATGGGCGGTCTAACCTCGTTCACCGCCACGAGCACGGACTGCATCGGCGGATAGAGCCGCATCTTGAAGTAGCGGAAAATGTTCTCGACGTCGACAATCGGGTCGTCCACAACGAGGCCGAGCGAAAGGGTGAGTGCGAAAAGCGTGACGCGATTAATGGTGTATCCGAACAGATAATTGAACAGCAGAGTGAGGGAGAACGTTATGGGAACAGCCAATGCAATAATGAGGGCCTCACGCCAACCGAGGATAAGGCCGATGAGCGCGATAACCGTAATAATGGCGACCGCAAGCCCCTCGACAAGCTCATTCACCTTGTCATTGGCAGTCTCGCCGTAATTGCGCGTCACCAAGACATTGATGTCGCTCGCTATGACGGTCCCCTTGAGTTCGCCGACGCGCTTGACGACTTCATCAGCAACCCAAACCGCGTTTGTGCCGCGCTTCTTGGCAATGGCGAGAGTGACTGCGGGCAGGGAAGAGCCTGTCAGTTCCTGTGAAATCTCTTTGTGTTCCGCCGCGGGCCCGAACGTGATCCGCGAGTATGTCATCGCCTCGGCTGGGCCGTCTGAAATCTCCGCCACATCCTTCAAATAGACAGGCCGCCCATTATAAGCGCCGACGACAAGTTCCTCGACTTCTTGCGCCGAGGCGAAGAAGATGCCGCTGCGCACGGCGGTTTCATCTCCGGTCTGGCTGAAGGAGCCAGCCGAGAGCGTTACATTTGCCGCACGGATGGAATTGGCGACCTCGAGAGGGGTTAATCCTCGCCCTGCCAGCTTCTGAACATCGAGCCCCACTCTGACTTGCCGCTCGCGCCCACCCACCATGAATGTGCGAGCCGCATTCTTGACTCCCTGCAGACGGTCTATTACTTCCTCGGCTGCGCGACGAAGCTCATAATCAGAGGCGTGTTCGCCGTAGAAGGTGAGCGTGACAATGGGCACGTCGTCTATCTCGACAGGTTTGACTATCCATCCCGCCAGACCGGGCGGCACGAGGTCGATGTTCTGCTGAATTTTATTGTAAAGCTTGATAAGGCTGTCTTCGCGGTCTTCGCCCACGTAAAATCGGACGGTGACTATCGCGATATCCGGCGCGGACATAGAGTACACATATTCAACGCCGTCTATTTGCCAGAGCAATTTTTCAAGGCGGGTTGAGACAAGCTGTTCGACCTCTTCCGCGCTTGCGCCCGGGAAATACACATAAACGTCGGCGAGTGGCACCACGATCTGAGGCTCTTCTTCGCGAGGCGTGACGAGCAATGCTGCAAGGCCCGCGATGAGTGAGATTATAATCAGGATGATTGAGAGGTTGGTAGTCAGGAATTTCTCGACTATCTTGCCGGTGGCCGATATTTTTTGTTCAGGTCGTTCGCTTTGAGCCTTTTTTTCATTCATATGGTCTACGTGCAAATAAGCCGGCACTCATGATGCCGGACGAAGGCGGCAAGGCGAAAGAGCCGTCTTTCGCCTTCTTATGGCACTGCGATGACTTCTCCGGCGGTTAAGCCAGACAGAATCTCGATCCCTTCGCGATGCGTATTGCCGGTTTTCACCGACCGTTTGCGGGCGATCTCGTTTTCCACCACGGTCACCATCTCTAACTGACCCACATGTTCCAAGGCATCGGGCGGGATTAGAACAACTTCGCTTTCACCGACCTGCAGCCAAATTCGGGCGTACATTCCGGGATAGGCCGTCTGCGCCGAGGGGATCGAAGCGCGCACTATGAAAGAGCGGCTCGATGAGTCAGACGCCGGCACCATCTCCACAATCTTGGTATCGAAGACGGCGCCTGCGTGGTCAATGGATGCCCGTACTTGTTGGCCTATCGAAACCCTGGGGCGCAGATGCTCGGCGACTGAAACTTCAAGCCGGAGGGTAGAGGGGTCATAGACTGTCATGAGCGGTTTGCCGGGCATCGCCATGTCGCCCGGGTTGGCAAAGCGGTCAGTCACCTTGCCGCTGATCGGCGATGTGATTTTCGTGTACGACAGATTTACCTCGGCCTCGCGAAGCATCGCTCTGGCCGAGTCGGCCGACGCACGGGCTATTTTCAATCCCGCTTGCGAGCGGTCGAATTCTTGCTTTGTCGCGGCCTGTTTCTGATACAGGCGTTCGATACGACCGGCGTCGAGAGTCGCCTGCTCGAGCGCCGCTTCCGCCGATGCAACCGCCTCGCGCGCCTGATTAACGCGCGCCTGCGCGTCCCGTGAGTCGAGAACAAAGAGCGTCTGCCCCTTCCGGACGTTATTGCCCGCATCTGCGTCTACTGAAGTCACGGTTGCCACGATTTTGCTGGTGATCTCGGCAGTCTCCCGCGCTCTCACCGTTCCGACAACCTCGGCCTCGACGAGAATCGTGATAGCGGTCACCTTAATGGTCTTAAGGCCGGCGGAGGGAGTCTCTTTGACCTCGGATTTGCCGGGGTGAATCTTGCCGCCGGGCGAAAGGCTTCCCATGAGCCAAAGCAGCATCAAAACCAGGAGCGCTACAGAACCTGCTATTGCAGTCGCCAGCTTATACCATTGCTTCATGGTTGCAACCCTTCCGAGATTGCTCTGCCTGTGGCGCGTTCGAGCGCCGCGGATGAAACCAAGTAGTTATATTCGGCCGAGAGACGGTGCAAACGCGTGTTCGTTAGAGCAACCTCTGCGTCGAGCAGTTCAGTCACCAGCGCAAGACCCTCAGCGTATCGCTCGGAAACGATTCGCAGTGTCTCCTCGGCCTCAGCCGTGCTCTTTTCAAGAACGTCTAGGCGCATCACTGCCTCTGACTTCGCCAGATATGCGTTCTTGACTTCGGACTCTACCATGAGGACAAGCTTGTCTCTTTGGGCCTCGGTCTCGCGAAGCTTCGCCCGCGCCGATTGTACGGCGGACCGCGTGAAGAAACCGTCGAAAATAAACAGATTTGCGCCAACCCCGATTGTCCAACTGTCGTTTGAGTCAGAAAAATCTTCGGTGTCTACGTCATAGTGAGCGAATGCGTTGATTTGCGGATAAAAACCTGCCTTCGCGGCGTTTGCAGAATTTTCGAGAGCCGTTATGCTTTTGTTCATCCCTTCGATTTCCGGTCGATTACTCCTCGCAAGCTCCAGAAGTTCTTCGAGGTCCTCCTCGGTGGGATACGTGGGCGAGGCGCCCCGCTCCGTCTTCACCAGTTCGAGCGGGTGGTTCACAGGTTGGCCCATTGCGAGGTTCAACTGCGACTTCGCTCTTTCGAGATTGTGGCGGGCGATTGCGAGCGCTTCCCCGGCCTCGGCGAGGCGAACTGCGACACGCAGTACGTCCGATTTCAAGGCGACCTCGTTCTCGAATCGAGCGTTTGCGATGTCGAGTTGCGAGCGAATCTGTCGCGTGGACTCATCGGCTATCTCGATGGAATTTTCCGTCCTGAGAATTTCGTAGTAGGCGGACGAGACCGCGAAAGTGAGGTCGTTATGGATGGTTCTCAGACCCGACTCCGATGCGCCCAACGAGCTAATTGCTCCCCGGTTCCCGTAGAAAGTGCGGCCACCTTGAAACAATGGCCACTGCAGCAGGAGTTGCGTATTCCAGTTGCTCAGAGGCGCCGGATTGTTGAAGCCGCCAAAGGGGTCGAAACCCGGAGGGGGAGGAAGCGGGAAACTGCCCGACAATTGCGCCTGCGCCAATTCATTGCTGAATACCAGCGGCGCGAAGTCGCTGCGGACGAAGGTCTCGCCTATGGACAGTCTCGGATAGAAACCTGATTGCGCCTGTTTCACGGCGGCGCGAGCTTGCTCAATTCGCTCCTGTGCCGCAATCACATCGGGGCTCGATGCAAGCGACAAGTCAATGCAATCCTCGAGACTGAGAGGGTGAGTTGAAGACTCCTGCTGAGCGTATGAATGAGAAAGAAAGAGGAAAGACAGAGAAAGAACAGCTACGGAGATTTGTTTCCAAAGGAATGGTTTTGGCACGCGAGCGATAACAAGGCGACTCTGCATAGCCGAAGTACCTATTTTACTATACCATAGGAGTGAATATCGCGCGCTCTGAGACATCGGCAATAATCGTTATATTATTACATGAAAGCTTGGGAATGTAAAATCACGGTTTCTCTTGCCCCTCGGCAATTCGCGCGTAGTCGATTTTTTCGGAATCTGATAAAGAAGAAACCAAATCAAGTTGACTCTCTTGGCCTCAGATGCTATCATTTGACAATTAGTGTATTCCGTTCCACCCTTTGACCATTCACGGGGAGAAGACACCCTGAACAATCCCCGGCTGTACGCATTTGAATTCACGAACTTTCCAAGTATTGCAGTGTTGACAACGCGGGATTATCGTCCATGCGTCTCATCGATTATCTGAGCGTACGCGTTCGAGTTCTTCTGGCATTGGGCGCCCTTATCGTACTAATTCTTGTGGGCAGCGTTGTATTAATATTGTACACATATCAGATGGAAACCATAATTAAGAGAGATGTACAGGCTAACTTCGAGTCAGTTGATTTAGGGCACGACCTAAAAAGGGGGCGAACATGCTTGGTACTGAGGAGCAGAAGAAACTGAACATCGCAATAAAGACTCATTGGCTCATATATCTTTCATTTACCTCCGCGCTCATCATATACACTTTCGTGGTCTTCCTGGTAGTTAAAGGCGGTTCGGCCGAACCCGGGAAGCCCGGCATATTACGTGAAGTGTTCTTCACCGTATCAATGATCTTCGGTGTGGCAAAGTTCTGGATACAGAGTCGACTGCTCGGCGGGGAGACTTCTTATGAAAAGTGCCAGAATATTGACGCAATAATTCAGAAGTATCAGAGCTATAACTTCATCATGCTTGCGCTCTGCGAAGTCCCGGCGCTGCTCGGCCTCATCAGCACGTTTATGGCTAGACGAATAGAAGTATGGTGGTTGTTCTTCGCGGTCTCAGCCATATTGTTTGCCACATCAGCGCCGCAAACGGGCAAACTCCAGAGCATCATACAGAATCATGCGGCGCGACACCAGCAATAGGGGAGAACGCAAACGACAATGATGAATGATGAGTGATGAAGAAACGAGAGGCACAAAGGACGCGAAGAAATTCCCCGTTTATGTCCTTTGTGCCTTCGCGGTTTTACTTGATCTGCTCCTACATCGCTCCAACGCCCACAACATCGAGCGTGGCTTTTGCGAAACTGCGGACGACCGGATGCGTGGCCAGCTTCTTGAGGCCATCGCCACCCTGGATTTGTTTCGCGTAATACTCGAACAGCGCAGCGACATTCTCCTTGGCGTTTTGCACGCTGTAATCTATCTCGTTTTCCGGGTTCTCACCCGCCTCGAAAGCTTTAGACAGCAGGCTGGCGACGCCAGTTTTCAAATCGCCGAGGAAACCTTTCACGTCCATATTTGGCTGCCGGAGATGATCCGCCAAATTGGTCAAGAGCGTGCTCGCATCGTCGCGTAGTTCTTTCGCGACACTGTGCATGTTGGATTCCGGGAAATCCAGCACTTGCGCAACCGCGTGTGCGACGCCCAAAAGCGACTGCTCCGCCGCCTGGACCTTCATATCCTTGACATATTCCGGGTCAACGTTGAGGTATTCTTTGCTGTACGGCAGGCTGCCGTCATCCTTAATCTCCTTGCCGAAGAAGAAGTACCGCTTGGCCGGTGGAATCTTTATGTGGCGGTTTCTGGGGTCAACTATCTCCCTGAGCGTTGCGTAAGTTGCCTTGAGTTCAGTGTATCTTGACTGTACTTTCATGAAGCTGGACGGCTCGCCGAAGTGATGTTTCCAGCGCTGGTCCATCTCCTTCACCATTTTCCGCACACGGCCGTTCGGCGCAAAGCGTTCCATGGCAGGCACCATAACATAAGATTGATATAAATATTGACGGTGACGTTCCGCTATCTGTTGAAAATGTTTGTCGTCGTATTCCTTGTATCGCTCATATGCGGCCATGTGCAATTTCATCATGCGCAGGTATGTCGGGCCCCATGTGTGCAACAGGCGCTCGTCGCCCTTGCGAATGAACTCCATGATCTCATGCTCGTAGAGGTGCTTGTGCATCATGCCGCCGCCGTAAAAGCTCACGTCCTCCCACTTGAACGGTTGGATGCGGCCCTCTTCTTTCAACCGGTTATAGAGAGGCGTGCCGGGGTAGGGGGTGACCCGGGTAAGCTGAGACATCGTTGGTTCACATGCAAGGAAATACTGAAAATCTTCTTCCATTGTTTCACGGGTATGGAAATCAAAACCACACATCCAGCCCACGGCTGTCCCGATGCCTCGCGCATAGAGCTCATGCATGACTTCCTTTGCGTTGCCAGTGCGCTTACCATACCCCTCGTCGGGAGCAAACTTTGATTCGAGGCCGATAAACGCGAACCCGACGTTGTTATGGGCCAACTTGTCGAAGTCGTCGAATCGCGATAGCATCCTGATGCTGATAAGGATCGTTATCGAGAACTTGGAGAAATCAAGTTCGGGGTCCGCCCGCAGCAACCTGCCCACTTCATCGATGAACTCTTTGTTTTGATCCTCCTCGTAGATGATGAAGGTTGTCCCCGGCCTGTATTGTTGCCACATCTTTATTTCCTGCACCATCTGCTCGGGATTGACCATCTGGTGGCGCTTGCCGCCGAAATGAGTTGTGGTCGTGCAGAAATCGCAGCCGTTCTCGCATCCGACAGCCGCAATGAGCGATGTGGTCTCGCCTTCCGACCACTTATTAAGCCACCACGGGGTTCCGAATGAGCAGCGTGGCACAAAGTGTTGGCGAACGGGGGCATTCACGTCGTCGCCGATAAACTTGCGGAACCACCGCACACCGTCGCCGAGAACAATGTGATCGACGTACTTCCTCCATTCTTCCTCGGGGTAATAGGCTCCCACGGTCTGCGCAAGAAACCCGCCCAGTATGATCTCGCTCTTGGGCGCGTATTGCCGCGCAATCTTACACATCTCCATCACGCTTTCGAGATTGGGCGTCAATGAGGAGATGCCGACGTAGTCGTAGCCCTTTTTGAGTTCTTCGATCCAGTTCTCCGCAGTTGGATGGTCGAGCACGGTGCAGGGAAGGGAGATGTTCTGCGCAATAATGAATGGACCGGCGAGATGCAAGTGGCCCTCATTCGTGAAGATGCCCTGCCCCTTCGTGAACCGTTGGCGCATGATGTCCGTCGGCGTGTCGTGCCAGGGCTGGATCGGATACGGAGTAACTGGAGTGGCAAGTAGAACCCGTTTCATAAGCGTTTTCCCCCTTTTCGCTTTATGTAGAAGGCGAAGCGTTCTGTGGGAAATATGCTATACCGGCGACCTTGACTGAGTCAAGTAAAATTTATGAACATGCTTCAGTATGTCTCAATAATGCGACGCTGTCTGGGGGAACGACTCCGTATTCCAAGGTAGTCCCTACTCACTAAACACCCAAGATTCTGGCCGCGTTCTCCCCGAGCATCATGAGTTTATCTCTTTCCGTAAAGTCTTGCAGACCCATCATTTGCAGAGGGGGCGGCATCTGCAAATCCCGAATCGCTTCAACCCATTCCTTGAGTGGGAACACCGGCGTGAAGAGAGGCCAATCCGTCCCAAAGAGGACTTTGTGCAGACCCCCGCAGGCCATTTTTATCTTGGTAAGGGTCTGACATAGGACAAACGGAGCAAACTTGACGGAGGGTTCCCACGCGGAGATGTCGACGTAGACATTTGGGTTTTTGATGACGAGCGCGACGGCTTCGTCTATCCACGGGTCGCCTATGTGCGCGAGGATGATACTGATTTGCGGAAAATCCACGGCGACCTTGTCAACGTACATCGGCCTGTTGAACTTCATGTATGTGCCAGGCGGTCCCATTCCAGTGTGTACGAGCATGGGAATCTTGAGTTCTGCCGCTTTCTCATACAGCGGATAATAGTTCTCATCGTCGGGATAGAAACCCGTAAGAGTCCAAAGTTTCAATCCCTTCAATCCCATCTCGATGCATCGCTCGAGTTCGACGACAGCCTCCTTCCCGCGTCGCGGGTCGATTCCCGCGAACCCGATGATCCGATCCGGATGGTCGCGGACGATGGCAGCGACGTAATCATTGTAATCTCGAATGGTCAGATGCGAGCGGAACCCGAGACCTGCGTCGAGTGCAAGCAGAACGGTCTTGCCGATTCCAGCCTCATCCATTTCGCGGAGCAGCCGGTTGATCGTTCCATTGCGGACCTGGGCGGGGTCTTTGGGTTTAAAGCGGTCTGTCACCGCGTCAAGAATTTTTTGCATATCCGCCGATACGAGTTTTTCTTCCCAAATATGACAATGTGCGTCGATTATCATCTCTGTATCCTTTCATCTGAGTCGTATTGAGTGATCCTGCAAGGGTGGTTCTCAAACCGCCTCTACTGTAGTTTGGGCCACCACGTCCCGTGCGGATGAATTCACAACTGTATGATCGGCGCCACCCCGCAGCGGTGAATTTATTCGAGTTCTGCTTCCCGCTCTTTTCGTGCCATCATTCCGCAGGCCACGGCTGCGCCCGTCAATACAATGTAGAGAACGAAGGCTGGCATGTAACTATGCGCTTTGTCGAATATGGTTCCAGTGAGCCATGCCCCCGTTGCGGCGCCGAGAGTGCTGAGTAGTGTGAGTATTCCGAAAATGGCCCCGAAGTGAGCAAGGCCGAGGCATTGAGCCGTCAGGCTCGGATTGATGACCAGTGGTGCTCCGATAGCAAAGCCGTATACTCCGGCAAAAATGAATGCGGTTCCAGCGTCTCTTGCCCGAGTGAGGAGAAGGATTCCTACAATAATTGTGGCGCAGGTGAAAGCGACCACTTTGCGGATTCCCCAACGGTCTGCGACGAAGCCCATGCCTATCTTGCCAAGCACAGTTATTCCAGAGATGAGTGCTACAACTCGTGCCGCTAATTTTTCAGTATGCCCGATGTCGGTCAGATAGGGCATCATGTGAATTCCAATACCCATCGCCACCAACGCGAAGATAAGCATCATAGCGCCGATGAGCCAGAACGCGGGTGTCTTAAACGCGCTGCTTACAGTGACTCCGTCTATTTTGAGGGGCGCGTCGTGAGAGACTACTCCGCCATCGGGCAGCAAACCCATATCCGACGGTCGCGTGCGGATGAAAATCAGGTTGAGCGGCACGGAGACGAGGATGATCAGACATCCCATTATGAAGGCCGACATGCGCCAGTTCCAGCGCACGATGATCTCGGTCGTGACCGGGACCATCACCATCGCGCCGAGACCAGTGCCTGTCATGACGAGCCCAAGCGCTGTTCCACGCTTCGCGCTGAACCAGTTGGAAATCACGAGCGAAATAGGGATGAGCGTTGCACCTGCCTGGGAAATACCCGACAAGACGTACATGAGCCAGAAATACGGAAGTGAGTGTGCCCTCGATACGAGAATCATCGACAGGCCGACGCCGGCTCCTCCTGCCGCCATGACCGCGCGGGCGCCCATGCGATCGATCAATCTGCCGATGAAGGGGGCTGACGCGCCCATCGCAAGTGCGCCGAGCGACATTCCCGCCGAAATCTTTCCGCGAGACCATCCCAAATCACCTTCGATTGGCTTGACATACGCCGTAAATGTATTTACGGATATGCCGAACACTACGAAGCCGATTATAAAGCATGCCCCTGCGATCCACCATCCGTAGAAGATTCTCCCCCCGTTTCTATTCATTGTCCCCCCTTGATTGTGTCACTTGATGGATACCATATTTCCGGAAAATTACTGTTTTCCCATGGAAACGATGCAGCATCGTGTCCCAAAGTAGGTGACCCACAGGGCCTGATTCCGGTCATGATGTCATTTGATACGGGTAATATCCGCGCGCAATATCGAAACGGCCGAGTTGTGCGCCTCCCAGCCAGAGCTGTATCTCCTTTACGTCGCGCCAATATTTTTCGACATGATAGTCGCGAATGTATCCATAAGAACCCATGAGTTCCATCGCTCTGTTTGTGACCGTGATAGCCATTTCAGTCGCGTAATTCTTGCTTATGCTTGCGTGGCAGAGACTGGCGTCCGAATACGGCGGGCCGAACTTGTCGGGATGGCTAAACATATACGCGACCTGCAAATAATGGGCGCGAGCGGTTTCGATTCCGGTGGCCATTTCGGCGAGCATGCCCGCGGCGATCGAGTGATCTCGGATCGGTTTTCCTCCGGCGACACGGTCTCCCGTGTATTTCAGCACCTCTTCGAAGGCGCCTCTGGCGCAGCCCACGGCGGCGGCCGCGCTTGCCACCCGGCCGACAGCAAGGTTGCTCTTGAGAAACGCCGCATCCATCCGCGGACCGGCGGCGCGATATGACTTCGGCACGCGAACGTCGTCGAAGTAAATGTCGGCGTTGCGGTCCGACTGCATTCCGGCCTTGACTTCGAATTTGCCGAAACTGAGACCCTTCGCATCGCGAGGCACATAGATGAGGGCAACCCCTTTTTCACCTTTTTCTGGAGCAGTTTGGCATACAACGCAGTAGAGTGAGGCCACGCCTGCGCTGCTTGGGAATCTCTTTGCTCCGTTGATTACCCATTGGTCGCCGTCGAGAACGGCGCGCGTTTTTATCGTGCGCCCGTGGTGTAGGGGGAGATTCTCGATGTCGCAGCCGCCCGCCGGCTCGGTCATGGCGAAGCAGGCGAGTGTCGGACCCTCATTTGCGTTCGCCATAGATTCAAACAGCTTCAGGACCTCTTTGTTCTTAGCCGCAGAGGCTGGCGCAAGCGCCCATCCGTTGACAGCGGCCACGATGCCGATTCCGGCGTCTCCACGCGACATCTCCTCGAGCACCACGCACGAGGTAACGAGCGAGGTCGATGGACCGCTTTCCTCCGCATTTTCGTCGCGCGCTTGCACGCGAAAGACGCCAAGGTCCGAAAGCTTTTTGAGGATTCCGTTAATGAGAACATGGTTCGTGTCGTCGTCGAGCTTGTCGCGGACAGGCATGATTTCGCGTTCGACGAATTGGCGGATCATCTGAACAATCATTCTGTCCTGTTCGGTGACGATAAGCGGGAAATACTCCATGAAAATCACCCCCCCTTTTTTTCCTTTGTGGAAATAGGAACCACTGCGGCTCAAAGGTCTTTCAAAAATCGCTGCCGTTCAACCAGGCACTTCATCACCCTTGCCCCTCGGACGAAACTGGGGTAGGGGAAAACGCCATTCGATTCGAGCAATTCGAGGGAGCCTTTTCTGTCGTCTTTAGAGAGAGTCGCCGCCTCCGAGACAACCAGCACCGGTTTATTGAACTTGTCGATACAGTCTATTACCGCGCGGGCCGAATTCATATCTTCCGTGATTGACCGTTCGCACATCTTTTTTATTTCGGGGTCATTATAAAGCGACGTGTCCTTGAGCAGTCTCGCGCGCGCAGAGCCGAATCCCATCCCGAGCACGAGTATGCAGTCGACCTCGTCCGCCCTTGCGAGCGCCTCGAGGCATCCGGTCACGCTGCTGCGGGTGAGTCCGGCCACGAGGTCTACCGGATTGCCGCGGTTCCACCACGGAGGAAGCACGGCATCGAGCCTCTTGATGGTTTCATCTCCGAGCGTGACAACATCGAGGCCGATGTTGTGGCATACGTCCGAACAGAGGACTCCGAGTCCTCCGCCGGTCGTCAGAATGGCGACGCGGTTGCCGAGTGGCAGCGGTTGGCGTTTCAGCGCCAGTCCCACGTCGAACAGCTCATCAATATCGTTGACGAGGAGTATACCGGACTGTTTGCACATGGCCGAAAACACGCTGTCCGAACCGGCGAGCGAACCTGTGTGAGAACTCGCGGCGACGCTTCCCGCCGGCGTGCGGCCGCCTTTGATCATCACAATCGGCTTGTGCGGAGTTAGCGCTCTGGCGACCTTCATAAGTTTCTTCCCATCGCGCAGCCCCTCGACATACGAAAGGATAACGTCTGTTCCGGGATCGTTCATGAAATATTCGAAGTAGTCCTCCACGTGGAGGTCCGCCTCGTTGCCGGTGCTCACGTACTTACCGAACCCGCAGTTGCGCAAGATCGACATGCGAAGCATGATCCCGCCGACATTCCCGCTTTGAGACGCCATGCTCAGCGTGTTTGGTTGAGGGAAATACGAAGGCATGAGCGCGTACATGCTTGCGGGATTCGAACACATCACGCCGTTGCAGTTCGGGCCGACCACACGGATGCCGCTGCTCCTTGCCGCCTGAACTACTTCGTCTTCCATTTTCTTCTGTTCAGGCCCAAGCTCACCGAAACCTGCGGTTATTACAAGTGCGACTTTCGTCTTTCCTTTGCATTCGCGGATGACCCGGGCTACCTGAGGCGCGGGAAGGACGATGACCGCAAGGTCGGTCGTACCGGGAACGGCGGATATAGACGGATAGGCTTTGAGGCCGAGGATTTCTTTTTCTTTCGGATTGATTGGGTAGATGCTGCCCTTGTAGCCGCCAAGCACAAGGTTCATGAGGACGAGGAATCCCCATTTTGTGGGATTCCTCGACGCGCCGATAAACGCAATCGACTTAGGCTCGAACAGACGGGTAAGGGTCTCACTGATTCCCGGCATAGCACGCAACGCCATTGTGTCTCCAATCATGTGATTCGAATGTTCATCATAAGAGGTTCCTTTTGCCGGGAGCCGAGCGCTATTCTATCAGCCCATTTTGCACGGGTCAAGCGAAAAGCGCAGGGACGCTGGCGCAATTCAGTCGAGATCACAAACGGCAGACGGGTTGATTGATTGTGGGCGCGAAAATGGATTCCCGATTTCTGGTGAATGATAAGAGAAAGAGGCGGGAATAAAAAAAAACCGGATTGGCGCGTCACTTCAGTGCGAGCAGATGAACGCCTTGACTTGATTGGCTGCAGCGCCTAGAATGGGGCGGGTAAATGGGATCATAAAAGGTCAGAGGAAAGGAACAAAAATGGCAAAGACCCCAATAATTCCTATTCCATTCTCATCATCGAAGCAAACTGCACGCCGGCATCTATTTGGCATTCTGCTTGTTGCCTTTTGTTGCTTAGGACAGCCAGTGCGGGCGGCGGCAGCCGATTTGCCCGGCGCCGGAAACGATGCCGGCAAAACAGTCATATATCGCGACACATGGGGCGTTCCGCACATTTACGCGCCGACAGTCGAAGCTGGAGTATATGCGATGGGTTGGGCACAGGCTGAAGACCGGCCGGAAGAGCTTTTGAAGAACTTCTTACGCGGCATCGGTGAGATTTCCAAGGTCGAAGGACCGGAATCCATCAAGTCTGACCTCGCAGCGCGTCTCTGGGACAATTATGAGATATCCCGCCGGTTTGCAGGCCGCATCCGGCCCGAAGTCCGCCGAATGCAGCAAGCGTACGTAAGCGGTGTTAACGATTACTACGAGGCTCACCCTAAGGACGTGCCGAAATGGTGGGGTGACCGCAAGGTTGATGAATACATGGTCATCGCATTTGGCAGGTTTTTCCTCTACAGTTGGTCGATCGAGCAGGCGTTCGAGGATTTAGGTCGTGGAGGAATCAAACCCGGTATCGCGCCGATCGAGCATGGCTCAAATCAGTTTGCCGTCGCGCCTGCGCGCAGCACGGAGGGCGCCGCGATCCTCGCCATCGACCCGCACCTTTCATGGTGGGGCCTCAGCCGATTTTGGGAGTTTCGTATCCACGCGGGCGAGTTGCAGGGCAGCGGCGTCACGCTTCCGGGTTTCCCGAATATCGGCCTTGGTCACAATGAATATCTGGCATGGGCCATGACGACCGGAGGTCCCGATACTGCCGACGTATACGAACTCACTCTGAATGCGGAAGACCCCACAAAGTACCTGTACGACGGCCAATGGAGGCGGATGATCGCGCGCGAAATCTCCATTGAAGTCAAAGGCGCAGGGGTACAGGAATTCATGATTTATGACTCGCACTACGGTCCTGTTATTGCTCGAAAAGACGGCAAAGCCTATGCGGCAAAGACCGCATATGCCGATTGCGTACAGGCAGGCGATGCATGGTACGAACTCAATTTCGCAAAGGACTATTGCGGTATGGTGGAGGCGGCAGAGACCCTGCAGCTTTATCCTCAAAACGTCATGGTAGCCGACACCTCCGGCAACATTTACTACCAGCGCGTCGGGCGCGTGCCGAAGCGGCCGGCGGGCTTTGACTGGTCACGCCCTGTGAATGGCTCCACTTCTGTGACGGAATGGCAAGGGATTCATCCTTCCGCCGACCACGTGCAAATCCTGAATCCACCCCAAGGATATATGCAGAATTGCAATGTTCCGCCGGATGTGATGATGGTCGATTCACCGCTCACGCCGGATAAAACGCCGCCGTATATCTATGGCGACATGATTTACGGGCCGCTGACCGGCTGGAGTACACAAAGGGGCGCCCGCGCAGTCGAACTGCTTGCGGCCGACGAGTCGGTCACTCCGGAGGAAGCGATCTCATACATTCTCGATGTGAGGCCTGCCGGCGTCGAGCACTGGCTTGCCCTCCTAAAGAATGCGGACGCGAAATTCGGAAAGAAGCTCCGCTCGAATCGGCTCCATGCCGAAGGCATAAAGGACTTAATGGTGTGGAACGGCGAACTCGACACAGACTCTTCCGGCGCATTGAAGTACTACTATTGGCGTAAACAGCTTCTTGAGGATTTCAGGAATGTGCCAGGGGCGGCCGAAACTGCGAGAGAAATAGATAATCTGCTTGGCCACACCGGGAAACCGATCCCGGAGCCAAAGCTTGATGATCAAGCGCTTCGAGGGATTCTTGCGTCTTTCGCAAAGGCGATGGAGCGTCTCAAGGCTGATCTCGGCTCGCTGGACGCGAAATACGGAGATGTCTTCCGCGTCGGACGCGGTAATATTTCGTGGCCGGTCGGCGGCGGGGGACAGGAGGAGCTGGGGACTGCGACGTTACGCAATGTTGATTTCGGTCGCGCGTTTGCCAACCATACTCGTTGGGGAGAATCAGGCCAAACTTCGACGCAGGTGGTGGTTCTCAGCAACCCAATAAAAAGTTGGGCCTATTTGCCCATCGGAGAAAGCGACCGGCCTGAATCGCCTCATTACCGTGACCAGGCCGAGAAGCTTTTTAGCCCGCGCAAACTGAAGCCCACGTGGTATGCTCCTGAGGAGTTGGCGGAGCATATAGAATCAAGGATTATTCTGGACCGCGCGCCAGGCGGCAGGTAAACCGCAGTCAAGAGTCCAAGGTCGAAGGTCAACGACTGAAGGATACCATTTCCAGCGCTTGTGGAAGAGACAGCCCTTAGTTCGAGGTCACAATGCGTTGCTTAATTCGGGGACGTGATGTCCAGACGAAAATCGGGGACATGATGCGGCATCATGTCCCCGATTTTCTGAGTAAAACAATCGCCTCTTTCTCTGGGGCGCCTTGCCACGCCGGGGCGTCGTTAATTACTTATGGTCTGAGCCTTAATGGGAAGAATTCCCCTACCTCCCTTTGCAAAAGGACGAAGCAAAGACGCTGCCACTGATTCATATGGATCGGACATCGTCTGACTACTTGGGTGACTAGACTCCCAACAATTCCACAGCCAGGAGCGCGTACAACTTGACTGCCTCTATGACCCCGGCTACCGACACATGCTCATCCGGCGTGTGTGCAAGTTCGGCGATGCCGGGTCCGATAATAATTGTGGGGATTCCCTTGTCGGCAAAGAATCGGCCGTCGCTTACTTGCTGGTAACCAACCGGCCGCGGATCCAGCCCCATGGTCCTGCACACATTGGCTGCCGACTGCACGAGTTGGCAATCCGGCGGTGTCTCGAATGCGTTCGCGCGATAGATTGCTGAAATGTCCGCGTCGAATGTGGAATCGGTCTTCTTGAGACGCGCGATAATATCCTTGATCTCCTGTTCAGCGTCGTCGTGCGACTCGCCAGGGATGGTGCGCCGGTCCATTGTAAGACGGCATTCGTCCGGAACGACGTTGGCGGCAACTCCGCCTTCTATCAGTCCGAAGTTGAAAGAGGGCGGGGGAGTGAGGGGATGCCGTTTATGTTCGAACGACCCGGCCAGCGTATCTTCTATTTCACGAATGAGAGCGGCCATTTTACTGATTGCGCTAATACCTTCCCATGGAGTGCTTGCGTGCGCTGTTCGTCCGCGAGTAGTCAAGCCCAAAATGAGCAACCCCTTTTCCGCTATTGCAATGCGATTCAATGTGATCTCACCGATCACCGCGAAGTCAGGTTTCAGCGCGCCGGTGTCGAGGATATACTGTGTTCCGATGGAACCGGCGGTCTCTTCATCGCTGACGATGGCGATATCGAGCCCGCCGTCGAGCTGAATCCCCGCTCTTTCGAGCACGCGGGCTGCCATGAGCATTGCGGCCGCGCATCCCTTCGCATCTGCGCTGCCGCGGCCGTAAAGTTCGCCATTCACTATTGCAGCGCCGAACGGGTCATGTTTCCATTTGCTCGCATCGCCCACGGGCACGGTGTCCATATGAGAGTTGAAACAAACCGTTTTGCCGCTGCGATTGCCAGCGCGGACGATGATGTTGGGCTTGTCATCGTCAAACGGATGAATCTCATGCGGACTTTTGAATTCCTTCAACTTATCCCGAATAACAGCCGCGACCGCCGTCGTATCCCCGGGCGGATTCACTGACTTTGCGCGCACCAGCCGCGCGAGAAAATCGATTGTCTCGGTTTCCATCACGCTTACGGTGTGCTGAATGAGTTCGAGAAGTCCATCTCCAATGGCCATAAAGCTCCTGTTCCTTCGCCGAAAAGAAAAAACATGGATCACGAGTCAACGAATTGCACAAATGAAAGGAGCAAATTCGTGACCCGGCGTTAAGACTGTGGAATTATACCACATTGAGAATCTACCCAGCCGTCCCTTGATTCCTTACGTAACATTAGCGGCGCACAAATCGCTGTTTTGTCGCGCCCGCATGCTTTGGCCTAGCGATTGATTTCTTGTGCGTTCTTTTCACGCGGCTCGTTTTGCAAGTTTCCCGCATATGAGTCCGGAGAAACGGCGCGCGGTTGGCTTGCATTCGGTATGGTCACAGTCGAATTTCGCAGGATAACCAGCAGGCTTTCCTCAAGTGATCGGGCACGCGCCGCATTTCTTGGTTCTCATTTTGGCAAACCTGTGGTATAATATGCTTGTCCACCCCTTACAGAGATAAGTATATTCTGCCCTGTCCCGCCCTCTCTTGTATCTCCCGATATGAGGTCCTTGTCTTTGCTATTCTTGCGTCCCTCGAAGTCCCTGAGCAGCCGGGGGTCCCACATGCAGCGGGCTGAGTGTGGAAGAAACGGCGTGCTTTTGTCGGGTTGTGCGCAAGGATTCGAAAAATAGGGAGAACCGTCTCATGAAGAAGTACGTCCTTCTGTTTGCATTGCTTCTTCTGATTTGTTGCTGCAAGCGCGACGATAATCAGGCAAACGGCAAACCCGGGGTTGTAACGGGTGAAGTAAGAGTCAAGAAGGTTGCGGATTCGGTCATCTATCTGGGTTTGGGAACGAGCCTCGACGAACTGTCCTTCGGAAAGTGCGTCAGGCTTAAGGCGTTGAAAAGGGCAGGGACGTTCCGTATCGATGACGTTCCGCCGGGCACATACTGCCTGAGCGCGTTTGTTGACATAAACGGAGACGCCAAGCCTGATGTCATGCGTGAACCGTATTATATACGCCCGACCGCAGTCTCAGTGGAAGCAGGACAGAAGGTCAAGAACGTAATTGTGGAAGGCTTTTTCAACGAACGCGACCCAGCATTCAAAACCGCCGAGCGCACCGAACAGTACCGCGCGTGGAGAGACAAGGCGAACACGGCCGTCGAGACCGTGCATCAGAAACTGACAAAGGAGGAAACCAATTCACTCGCTGAATCGATGCCTACTCTGCGCGCCATGTTATTTGAAGCGGAGGAGACATGGGCGGTCGCCGGCAACGAAGCCGATTGGGAGCATGTGAGAGCCTTGCTTGAACCTCTCCCTGATCTGGCCGTAGGAGCGACTAAAGGGACCGACGTCACGAGTTCTCTCCGAGGCTGTTTCTTGCGCGGATATCTCTCGGATTTGGACGGATCGATACAGCGCTATGCGATGTATGTGCCTAAAGACTATGACGGCTCGCGCCCGCTTCCGCTTGTTATTGCGCTTCACCCGTCAGGTGTGAATCATTGGTCGGGACTCAAGCTGGTCACCGGCTGCAGCAATCTTCTAATTGGTCCGGCGGAAGCTAACAGACATTTTTTCCCTGAGAAGCTGCCGTCGGATTTCATTATCGCCGCTCCCAATGGCTATGGATTCGAGGGACCGGGCTACCGCGGTCCGGCCGAGTACGACGTCATGAAAGTGCTTCAAGAAGTGCAAAGACAGTACAAGATCGATGAGAATCGAATTTACCTCACCGGCGCGTCCAAAGGCGGACAAGGAACGTGGGAGATCGGGCTGAAGCATCCGGAACTGTTTGCGGCGATTGCGCCCGTCTGCGGCGCAACCGGCGGAGTGAGGCTGTTGGCAGGCGAGATGGGTCGAGTTCCCATGTTCATATTTCACGGAGTGGAAGACAAAATCACCTCAGTGAATGAGTCCCGCACGATGATAGCCGCAGCAAATCGTCTTGGCATTCCTGTCAACTACAGATATTTTGAGTATCCGCATTTGGGCCATTTTGCGTCGTGGCGCGTCTACGAAAACGGCGCAATATTTAATTTGTTCAGAGAAAAAGATCGGTCACACGCTTAGGAAGGTGGAAAGAGCCTCTATCTGCGTAGCACCTTCCCGTGCAATTGGGCTGATTTGTATGCTCCTTTGTCTACAACTATGTACCCATTGAGCAGCACGTACTCTATTCCGACCGACTCTTCGGTCGGCCGCTTGAGCGTTGCGCGATCGATCACCGTTGCGGGATTGAGAACTACGACATCGGCCGCGTACCGCCTTCTCAAGAGGCCGCGGTCTTTCAGTCCCGCCCGGCTTGCGGGCAACGAGGTCATTTTGCGGACCGCCTCCTCAATGGGCATGAGCTTCAGGTCGCGCACGTAGTGGCCAAGGATTCGAGGATAATTGCCCCAAGAGTTCGGGTATTGCCATCCCTTTCGAGTAATTATGGAATCGGTTTCGAATGAATTCAGCGGATGCGCCAACACGCGCCGGAGCACGGATTCGTCGCGTTCGTTTCCACTGTATTGCGAGAGAAAAATTCGAGCCAACCCCTTGCTTTCAACGACGAGATAACAGTATGCGTCAAAAGGGTCTTCGCGCCGGGCTTGGGCAATCTCGGCGACGTTCATCCCCTCATAACGCGAAAGAGTCGGCGAAACTCCCCACATCAGCATGAGGTCTTCGTAACCAAATTGCAGCATCCCCTTGGCCATCTCCAATTCGCCGCGAATCCGCTCGCGGATTTCCGGATTCTGCAGGTTGTTAACCAGGTCAGGCAGCGCCCACGCAGGAAATATCACCGCAATGATTGAGATTCCCACAGTGTAAGCGTAAGCGTCGAAACCGACGTCAATTCCGCGGCTGACGGCTGCCTCGATCTCAGCCAGAACGCTGTCGGCCGTCTCTTCCCATGTCTTTTGGCCCACGAAAATCAAGTGCGAAATCTGGAGCGGCTGGCCGGTCAGTTCGCCCACTCGGATGAAATCCTTGACCGAGCGCAGGTTGTGCGGCTCGCCGCCGATTTCCTCATACGCGGGTGATACCCAACTATATGCCTGTAAATGCGATGGAAACATGCTCTTGTATTCCTTCGCTACGCGGGCGAATTCGATAACCTCTTCTTGCGGGCTGAAAATGCCGGGCGAGTAGCCGAGTCCGGTAGAAATGCCGAACGCGCCCTCATCGAGGCTTTGGCGAGCCAGTCGCTTCATCTTCTCGAGCTCATCTCGATTTGCGGGACTTGTGTCTTCTCCCTTGACCGCGACGTGAAGCGTCCCATGTCCCACAAGCTCAGCAATGTTAAACGCCACCCCTTGCCGCTCAAGGTGATTCAGGAATTCACCCATCGAATTCCATGGAAACAACTGCGCGACACTCATTCCCCAAACCGCCGATTCGCCAACGAGCTGAATCATCGCCCTTCGCATCGCTATCTCGCTGAATTCATTTGAAAGCGGGGCAGGGGAGAAGCCACAGTTGCCGGTCACCATGGTCGTGATGCCCTGTTTGACAAGAGGGCTCAGCAGATCACTGTGGTCCGGGTCGATGACAGGCCAGTCGAAATGCGAATGGATGTCTATGAAACCCGGCGTGACTACCATTCCGGTCGCATCAATCACTTGCTTGGCCTGAGCATCGGACAAGTCGCCAACCGCGCCTATTGCCTCGCCCGCGACCCCGACATCCGCCTTCATAGCGGGTCTGCCACTGCCATCGATCACATTTCCGTTCCGGATCAGTATGTCGAATTCCATAAGCATTCCTTTCGTTAAAGAAACTTCCTCGTATCATTCCCGCGAAGGCGGGAATCCATTCTTCTTCTAACCAAAAAATCTGGGCAACACACCCTTGCGGACTAACCCACGTTTCTTCCACAATCAACCCCGCGCAGTGGGGCAGGCGCTTCCAAGAAACACGGTTCAAGGGTTCGCTTATTCGGGGACACCTTGTCGCAAGGCGTCCCCGAATAGTTGACGATGGGGCATCGCCCCCGAATTAAGGGGTGCAACATGGCATTGTAACATGCCACGCGGTTGCGGGAGGTCGCTTGAGGAGGAATGGGTGCCCTCGATTATAGTCGAGTAAACTGAAAAATGGAAGCGCAAAGGGATGCTGTGTGATCACGTGGCCAACCTGCCGCGGCGTCCGATGCATCTATTTTTTGATGAGGTGGCATAAATTCTGGAGAAATTACTTAGGTCGTAACATACGTAAATGCAAGTTATTACGCATATAGACCTAAAGTTATTCCTGAATGTTTTCTACCAAGAGGTTTTTCTTGCCTGAACGGTTAGTGGAACTACTGTTTGGATTCCCCACGGCTACTGCTTGCATCGATTAGAGGACACGATGTCGCATTGTGTCTCCTAATTAAGCGTTGCGCAGCGACGCTGGAGACAGCGTCCGCTGCTTATTGTCTTTTGCCGGTTAAAGAAAGGACTGGGAAGGAACAGAGATGACCGAACGTTCGTTTTGAAGATGTGATCGAGGAGCGCTCAGGGCTTCGACGGAACGTGGGAGGCTTTGGAGATGACGACGCGATTACCACCGGCCTTCTTGGCGTCGTACATCGCTTTGTCCGCGCTGTTCATGAAACCTTCCAGCCGAAGGGACTTGCGGAATTCGGAAAGGCCGATACTGAGAGTCAGCTCGTCGTGGAAGGTTTGCGCCAATAAGCGGCGTATTCGTTCGGCGACTTCAAGGGCCTGGTCGGTCGTGGTCTCCGTAAGGATAATGGTGAACTCGTCGCCGCCGTAACGGAATGCAAAGTCCACGTGCTCGCGCGTGCAATCCCTAATGATTGCGCCTACCTGCTCTAGCACACGGTCGCCTGCAAGATGGCCCTTCGTGTCGTTTAATTGTTTGAAATTGTCAAGATCGAGCAATAACAGGCAGAGAGGGTGCTTCTGACGGCTCGCTCGCGCCATTTCTTTTTGGAGCACAAGGTAGAAGTGCCGCTGGTTGAACAACGAGGTGAGGTTATCTTTTATTGAGAGTTCCTGGAGTTCCTGTTCGAGTTTCTTCTGGTCGGTCACATCCTTGAAAATGGCGATCATGCCTATTCGTTTGCCGTCGGCGTCCTGGAGAACCGAGGCAGACATGCTCGCGATTATCGTTCGGTTGTCTTTCGATGCGAGTTCGATCTCGAAGTTTTGCACTTTTCGCTGGATGAGCACAGTTGTTATAAGTTTGTCTGCCGCTTCGTTTTTTCGGACGCAGAAGTCGGCCAGCGGGTGTCCCAATATTTCGTTGACGGGATGCCCCAGCAGGTTTTCCGTCCACCGGTTGCAAAACTGGATATTGCCCCTCGTGTCCAGCGATATTATTGCGTCGACACAGCTCTCAATCAGGTTTTCGAGGTATTCCTTCGTTTGCCGGAGCTCTATTAGGGTTTTCTGTTGCTCTTTGGTTGCTTCGCGCACTCTTTGCTCGAGGAACTGTTGGTAGTTCCGGTTCTCGATTATCAGCCGCTGTTTTTCGAGCGTGCGCGCGACGCTGATGACAATGTGTTCGAGGTTGAACGGCTTCGTGATGTAGTCATCTGCCCCGATTTTCATTGCCCTTACCGCGCTATCCACGTCGGCCATGCCGGTAATCGCGATGATGCCGAGCGTAGGGTATTTTGTCTTTAACACTTCGGTGAGGGTGAAACCGTCCAATCCGGGCATCATAAGATCGGTTATGACGAGGTCGAAATTCCCGTCGCGCGCCATCGCGAGCGCAGTCTCAGCGTTCGGAGCAGTGTCGCATAAGTAACCCTCGCTCTTGAGCTTAGAGGTGAGAATGTCAAGGACGGTTGTTTCATCGTCGACGATGAGTAGTCGATAGTTGGGGCTGGTTTTCTCTTCCATTAGTTTCTTTCTCGTTGGGGCCATCGGAGTGATTATACCTTATCAGGCTTTTCAATGTCCACTTGCTCAGCGACAGGAGTGCGACAGGAGTGGCGTGAACGGCGCATATTCGGGGACACCATGTCGCATGGTGTCCCCGAATATGCGCCAGTCTCCAAGGGCGTCGTTTCCTTGACAACCGTTGTGGACGATAGATATGATTGGTTTGTCGAGTTCATTTACACTTATAGCGAATGTTGCAGACGCTCCAGGCTAGAAGCAGGAAACGCGATATGGCATCCAAGAATCCTAGAATCGAAACGTTGCGGCAGAGATTACTTGATACGCCGCGCGGGATTTGTGTCGAGCGGGCGCGATATCTCACCGAGTCGTACAAGATGACCGAAGGCGAACCCCAGCCTATCCGCTTTGCAAAAGCGCTCAGGCACGTCTTGCTGAATATGTCCGTCACGCTTCGCGACGGCGAACTCATTGTGGGCTGTCGTACGAGTAAACTCAAGGCGGCTCCTCTTTATCCCGAGAACAAGAGCGCATGGATTGAGGAAAACCTTGACGGTTTTGACGAACGGGATGTTCAGCGCGTAGCTATTTCTGAATCCGAGAAGCAAGAACTTCGCGACAAAATCCTCCCTTACTGGCGTGGCAAGACGGTCGAGGACCGCATGAACGCGCTGATGCCGGAGGACCTTAAGGCCGAGATGAACAAATTGGTCTTCACCATGATGATGGAGATCACGTATGGCATCGGCCACTTCACAATGAATACGTCTAAAGCGCTCGAACGCGGTCTGGAAGCGATAATTGCCGATGCGCGGGACGCAGAGATCAGGGCAGGAAGTGATTCAGAAGAGGCGCATTTCTTTCGCGCCGCTCAGATAGCGTGCGAAGCGGCCGTGGCGTTTGGCCGCCGCCATGCCGAGGAGGCGCGAAGGCTCGCTCTGCGGGAAAGTGACCCCATTCGCCGCGTCGAACTCGAAGAGATAGCGGCCACGTGTGAGCGGGTTCCGGCAAAGCCTGCGCGCAAT
The DNA here is from genome assembly GCA_964450145.1 of uncultured bacterium. Taxonomy (GTDB): domain Bacteria; phylum Abyssobacteria; class SURF-5; order SURF-5; family SURF-5; genus JACRIR01. The sequence continues at coordinate 15,390 of CAYVDS010000017.1, read as the reverse complement.
TTCCGCGAGGCGATACAGTCGCTGTATTTCATCCAGTTAGTGGCCCAGATAGAAAGCGGAGGCAATTCGATCTCCGCCGGAAGAATCGACAAGATTCTGTATCCATTCTACGCCTGCGACAAGAAAAATGGGGCGGTGGACGCCCAGACCGCGCAGACGCTTGTCGAGTGCATGTTCTTGAAGCTGGGAGAGATTTGGAACGTCCTTGAGGAGACTTATCTGCCGGGAGGGGAGGGCCCCGAGGGCAAGACAACCCAAAACGTCATTGTAGGAGGCATGCTGCCCGACGGAAGCGACGATTCGAATGAGCTGACGCGCCTCATACTCGAAGCGTACGCCGACCTGCGCACGGTGCAGCCCAACTTCGGAATGCGAATCAACCGGAGTACTCCCGAGGATATTTTCCTGCGCGCCTGCGAGCTCAGCCGCGAGGGTGTGCTCATCCACCTTTTCAATGACGATGTCATCATTCCTGCCCTCATAGGAAAGGGGTGCTCGGTCGAGGACGCGCGCGATTACAGCGCCGTGGGATGCGTCGAACCCAATCCGCACGGCAAGACCTTCGGCTCCACCTTTGCGGTCCAGTTCAATGCGGCGAAATGTCTCGAATTCACGCTCAATAACGGCGTCTGTTCCGTTTTCGGACTTTCCAACGGTCTGTCCTGCGGCAGTCTGCAGGACTATCCCTCATACACATCTCTTTGGAACGCATATAAGAAACAAGTTAACCATTTCATTCGGAAGATGACTGAGGCAATGGCTCTCCTCGACAGGGCGATCGCAGAGCTTGTGCCGGCGCCGTTCGCTTCCTGTCTGGTGGACGGCTGTTTTGAAAAGGGAAAGGATTTGACCGCGGGCGGCGCGAAATACAATTTTACCGGCGTTCAGTTCATGGGACTTGCCAACGTTGCCGACTCGCTGGCGGCCGTCAAGAAACTCGTATTTGACGAGGCGAAGGTCTCCAGCCGGGAACTTGCAGGCGCGCTTGCCAGCGATTATTCCGGCTATGAGCCCATGCGCCAAATGCTGCTCAAACGCGCTCCAAAGTATGGAAACGATAACGACGAGGTCGATGGGATTGCCCGTGACCTCGTCAAACACTTCGCCGATGAGCTTGCCGAATACAAGAACTATCGTGGCGGGCAATTCCAGATGGGAATATTTTCCGTAGCTTTCCACATCGTGATGGGCGCTTTCACCGGAGCGACGCCGGACGGTCGCAAGATGAGTGAGGCGCTTGCGAACGGTATCACGCCACAGACCGGCATGGCGTCAAACGGTCCAACGTCGATTGCCAGGTCAGCCGCGAAGTTAGGGCAGACCGAGGTTTCCAACGGAAACACATTGATTCTAAGGTTCCATCCACGTTCCGTCGAACCCCCTAAGCTCATGGCGCTGATTCGGACTTATTTCGCGCTCGGGGGCATGCAGGTACAATTCAATATGGTGGACACGGAAACGCTCCTCGATGCGCAGGCGCACCCCGAAAAACATCGCGACCTCATCGTCCGTATCGCCGGCTACAGCGTTCTTTTCACAAGCCTGAGCAAAAAGGCCCAGGACGAAATCATCAGCCGAACGGTCTGCTCGCTCTGAAATAGAGGGGGAAAAGGGCGACAAATGCTGACATAGTTGTAGAGGAGGCATTTCAAGCTCATGTTTCGTGACAGGACCGATGCGGCGCTTCAATTGGCGCGCCGACTGCAAAAATACAAAGGCAAATCGCCACTGGTTCTTGGGGTTCCGCGTGGCGGCGTCGTGGTTGCTTCCATATTAGCCCATGAGCTCGAAGGCGATTTGGATATTATTCTCACCCGCAAGTTGGGCTGTCCCGGCAATCCGGAGCTCGCCATGGGCTCAATTGACGAAAATGGAAATATTTCGCTCAATGTGTCTGTGGTCAACGCCTTGCAGATCAGCAAAGAAATGATTGAAGCGGAGCGGGGAAACCAATTGGCAGTGATCAGACGCCGCGCGGAGTCGTACCGTCGTATTTATCCCAAAATACCGGTGGAGGATCGCATGATTATCATCACTGACGATGGCATCGCAACCGGCGCAACCATGCGAGCCGCAATTCAAGCGGTGCGGGCAGCGAATCCCAAGAGTGTCACTGTCGGCCTTCCCGTCGGCCCTCCCGACTCTGTGACCGAACTGGAGGATATGGTTGACGAGATGGTATGCCTCTATATGCCGTTTGATTTCATGGCGGTCGGCCAATTCTATGGAGCATTCGATCAAGTGGAGGACAAAGACGTCGAGGATATTCTCCGGCGCTTCGCCAAAAGCCGCATCTCCCTCTAGCGGAAACATGTTGCCTTAAGAGGTTGTCCAGTAGTTTTCCTGGAAGGAACCGCGCTTAATTCGGGGACACCATGCCGCATGGTGTCCCCGAATTAAGCATCTCACGACTGTGAAGGCACCGTGAAAAGCGCATCGGGGAAACGATTTAGGGCAAGTTCCGGCGGACAATTCACAGACACAACTTTGTGAACCGGTGTCCGCAACCTGCCCTTTAGCCGTACCACTCGATTCATATTCGGAGCGTAACAGAGGTCGCCGGTGTGTATTTCTTCGTCGGGATCAACGAGCAGGTCTACGTGGCAGGAATCAGGAGGAAGGTTCGGGGATGCATATTTCTCAAACTCGAGGCGTACGCAGTATTCTTTGTGCTGGACTGGCATTTTGGGACTCCTTTCAAACGCCAAAAGGCGAAACTCCAACGGGCGCCCTGTTTGGAGCTCACTCCCGAGTATGCCGCCGTTTGCCCGTGATGGCGGCTGAGATGCGTCTCGCCTTCTCCCAAAATCGCCCAGCTTTGTTCAACTACCTATGGCGTGTCGCTCAATAAGGTTCCGATTCATCGCTTCGCCAGGATTGTCATTCTGAGGAGCGAAGCGACGAAGAATCTCTTGTTTCCCACAGACTTCCGCTTTTAGCCAGATTCTTCGCTTCGCTCAGAATGACGATTTAGTTCCTGTTTGGGCAACGCGCCTTTTATCTTCGGTGTACCTCCTATCTGACCGGAATTCCTTGGATTTTCGCTCTCGCGGGAATGACAAGAAATTGGAAACTCCCTGAATGTTACGATTTATTCAACAACGGCGCAGGCGTTGCGGCGAAGCCTGCAGAAGGTAAGCAATCTGCTCACAAGCCCTTGATTCCCTGTCCTACGCGCGCCGTTTTGGCTGTCGACGACAAACTTCACAATGGGCTCGAGTTTCAGCGATTTTTGTGAGTTGCCTTGATGAACGGCGCCGTTCTCGTTGTCGTTCAGAAACAAAACAGGGACACCGCTTTCGCCGATCTTTTTCTTGAGGAGGGTTCTATGTCGATAATCGCGCAGGACATCGAGGTCAAAAATAACGCAATTGGGCACTTTCGCCTTGAAAAGGTCAATTCCCGCGCCCGCAGCGTCGGCTCCGAGAAACCTGAGGTTATAAGTTGATGCGATGATTTCCAGTACCTGATGCAACTCCGGATTCGTCGAAACCAGTAAGATGCTCCCGCGGTTCATCATAATCCCCCCAATTGATTACTCATTCAGCGAAATTACCGCATTAATGAGGGGCAAGAACCATACCATGCTTCCAATAGTAAAAGGCGCAGCCGAATGCGGAATCACAAGTGGTTGCGAATGACCCAATTAGGGCGGGATAGCGATTTCCGTGGAAATAGATCGGGAAACGGATTTGGTGGCTCTGTGCCTTATATAAGGCTAAACAGGTATCTTTTGGGTGTTGCTTTGCGGTTAGGTTTCTTATATGAGTCCCACTTTCTTCGCATACGCCTCGATGCGTGATATCAGTTCGGAATCCCGCGAAATTTCCGCCGTAAGCCCAAACTCATATTCCAGACCCGCCTGCATGTCGAGTCTCGGCACAACGGTGCTCGCCCGTTTTATGGCCGAGAGGGCGCGGGGCTCGATCTTTGTCAATTTCTTTGCGATCTCGAATGCTTCTCTGTGAAGCGCAGCTGCTGGGACTACCTTGACCACCAGCCCGATTCGGCGGGCCTCTTCAGCGTTTATTGTTTCACCCATCATCGCCATCTCGGCAGCCTTTGCGGGCCCCACCTTCCGCCAGAGCGGTGTGAGCAGGGGATTGACGCCGAACCTCACCTCCGGATGGCCAAAAACCGCCGACTCAGACGCCACGATCACGTCGCCGCAGAGCGCGAGGTCGAACCCGCCCGCGAGCGCAAATCCGCTGACTGCGGCGACAACAGGTTTCGGGAAACTGTATATCTTCAGATGATATTCGAGGATGCGGTGACTGAAAGCCTCGAATCCTTTTTCGACAACTTCGGCGATGTCGAAACCTGCGCAGAAAATATCCTCGCCTCCGGTGAGAATAACCGAGCGCACTTCGTCATCGGCCGCAAGGGCATCGAAACATGCTTCGATCTCGTCCCGGAGTTTCATGCAAAGGGCATTCATTTTATCCGGCCGGTCGAGGATTACTTTTGCGACCCCGCCTTCCGTTGTCACCTTCAAGAACTCGAACATGGAGATCATAATGCCTCCTTTTGGCGTCTCTGATCGCAGTTTCGATTTAACGTGCAGGTGCGAGCTTGTCCAAATGATCTGCTCACCGAATGAGTTCCCATTTCAGGACAAACTATACCACAAACGCCTGGTACTCTGAAAGCAGCGCCTGCTGTCGCTTCCCTGAATATTTGAACTTCTCATTTACAATAGCCACCTGACGGAATACAATAAAACAGTTGACGATTCATCATAGCAGATTGTTGCACTCGCTTGTGAGCGCCCGGTTGAAAGGAGACAAGGTATGGCAACTGTAAAAGCAAACGGAATTCAGATCGAATATGACACATTCGGAAACAAGTCGTCGGCGCCGCTGCTGCTTATCATGGGACTCGGCGCTCAAATGATATTATGGGATGAGGAGTTTTGCAAACAGCTTGCCGCGCGGGGACATTTCGTCGTACGATTCGACAATCGGGACATTGGCCTTTCGACCAAATTTGATGACGCAGGGATGCCGAACATCGTGAAGGCGATGATGGCCCGGATGCAGGGCGAGAAGATTGTCTCCGCATATACCATAGACGATATGGCCGACGATTCGGTCGGGCTGATGGATGCGCTGGGCATCGACAAGGCGCATATCTGCGGCGCCTCGATGGGGGGAATGATCGCCCAGACAATCGCGATCCGGCATCCGAAACGGGTTTCGAGCCTTATCTCGATAATGTCGAGTACGGGTGATCCCACCTTGCCCCAGGCCAAACCCGAAATTATGGCCTTGCTTCTCACGCCGCCGCCTCCGACGCGCGCGGCCTTCATAGAACATGGCATACGGATGTGGCGAACCATCAGCGGCTCGGGCTTTCCATTCGACGAGGCGTGGACCCGAAAGAGAGTGGAGCTTTCCTACGACCGATCTTTCTGCCCGCCAGGCGTCGCCCGACAGCTTGTGGCGATTTTGGCTCATGGAAACCGGACACCCGCACTGAAATCAGTGACCGCGCCCACGCTTGTTATTCACGGAGACGATGATCCGCTGGTTCCGGTCGAGTGTGGTAAGGCGACTGCGGAGGCCATTCCCGGCTCGGAGCTTCTTGTCATCAAAGGTATGGGGCACAGCATGCCGGTTGCCGTCTGGCCGCAGCTCATCGATGCGATCACCAACCACACACGGCGGCCGGTTCTCTAACGACCGCCTAACAACGCGCAAATTCAAATCTCCCTTCAGAGACTGTCCCATAATTTCGTAGGTGCGAATTTATTCGCACAAGTTGGGTGGAAATAGGCCAGAATTAGCATGCGAATAAATTCGCACCTACATCGGCCTAGCCCAAACGTGTAGTCGCGGAACAGTCTCAAGAGGTGGATTTTCAGCCGAGTGCATCGCCGTTCATCGGCGGTTCCTGTTGGAGACAAGAAAAATCCGCAAACCGCGCAGGTTCAAGCAGCGAAAATCTGCGGATTGAAGATGTCTTTTTCTTTCGTGCCCGCTTGTTTTGTTTCAGGATTTGCCGGCTTTTGCCGACGACAGCTTTTCCACGCGGACGGCGCAGACTTTGAGCGCGGGAATCTTCGCGACCGGGTCGAGCGCCGGGTTAGTGAGCACGTTCGTCGGGCTTTCGACGAAGTGGAACGTCATCGAGACCGTGCCAAGCGGCGAGTCCTCGGTCACTTTGGCTCTCGACGTAACCTCTCCGCGCCGCGAGACCACACGAACCATCTCGCCGTCGCCGATTCCTAAAGATGCCGCATCCTTCGAGTTCATCTCGACGAGTTCCTGATCCCGCAAGATATTCAGGCCTTCCACACGGCGCGTCATCGTGCCCGTATGGTAATGATACCGTGCGCGCTCGGTCACAAGTATAAACGGATACTGCTCGTCCGGCGTTTCGGCCGACAGCTTGTATTCGAGAGGTGAGAAGTGGCCCCTGCCTCGGCTGAATTTCCCTATATGCAAAATCGGCGTGCCTGGATGCTCGGTAGTAGGACACGGCCATTGAATGCCGCCGTCATCCAGCCGGTCATATGTGATGCCCGCATACTGCGGTGTTAGCTTTCTGATCTCGTCGAATATCTCTTTTGCGGAACTGAACGCAAAGCCTCTGTTTCCCATGTGCGTCGCTATGTCGCAGACAATCTGCCAATCCGGCTTTGACGAGCCGATGGGCTCGATGGCTTTGCGGATTCTCTGCACACGACGTTCTGTATTCGTGAAAGTTCCATCTTTCTCCGCAAACGACACGGCCGGCAGAACCACATCGGCCAGTTGCGCCGTCTCTGTGAGAAAGATATCCTGCACAATAAGGAAATCGAGACTGTCAAGGGCCTTGTGGACATGGGTGCTGTCCGGGTCGGACAACGCGGGATTCTCGCCCATGATATACATCGCGCGAATCTTTCCCTCGATTGCGCCCTCCATCATTTCCATGAGTGTCACGCCCGGCTTCGGTGACAGCTTTGACTCCCACGTTTTTTCAAATTTGTCGCGGAGCGCTTCATCCGCCACTTGTTGATAGCCGGTGAGAACGTTCGGCAGGGCGCCCATATCGCAGGAACCTTGCACGTTGTTCTGGCCGCGAAGCGGGTTAACGCCGCTCGACGGTTTCCCTATGCTGCCGGTGAGCATCGCGAGGTTGCCGACGGCGAGCACGTTGTCGGTCCCGTGAGCGTGCTGGGTGATGCCCATAGCGTAAAGCAATGTGGCAGGCTTTGTGCCCGCATACATCCGCGCCGCCTTCTTTATCTGTTCACGAGGTACGCCGGTAATCTTCTCAACGCTCTCGAGGTCGAAATTGGCGAGCGACTTCTTGAATGCCTCGAAATTCTCGCATCGCTGTTCGATGAAGGCATCATCATACAGGCCTTCGTCAACGATCACGCGCATGATACCCATGAGGAGGGCAAGGTCGGTGCCCGGCCGTTGCCGCAGCCAGAGGTCGGCGAAATGGCATAGCCGGATGCGACGCGGGTTGGCGACGATGAGTTTCGCGCCGTTCTTGACCGCCTTCTTCACGCGCAGCCCGATGACGGGATGATTGTACGTGGTGTTTGTGCCGATGGCGAAAATGCAGGCCGCCGACTCGATCTCGTTAATGGAATTGGTCATGGCGCCGCTGCCGAATGCCGTGGCCAGACCGGCCACTGACGGGGAGTGTCAGAGACGGGCACAGTGGTCTACGTTGTTTGTGCCCATCACCCCCCTCACGAACTTCTGGAAGACATAGTTGTCTTCATTCGTACACCTCGCCGAAGATAGTGCGGCGAATTGGTCGCCTTTGTATTGCGGCAGTTTGCTCGCGATGAGGTCGAGAGCCTCATCCCAGCTTGCCTCAACGAATTTGCCATTCTTCTTGATGAGCGGCGTCTTCAGACGGTCCGGATGATTGATGAACTCGTGGCCAAATTGACCTTTGACGCACAGGTTGCCGCGGCTGACCGGATTATCGAAATCCGCCCGAACGTCCACCACGAAATCACCGCGAACGCCGAGATAGATGCCGCAGCCAACACCGCAATATGGACAGATCGTTTTTACCTCTCGCGCGGGCTTCAATCCTTTCTTGCGGACGAGCGCGCCGACCGGACACATGGCGACGCACTGACCGCAGGAAACGCACGTCGTATCCATGAGTGACAGGCTCGAGCCTACCGGCGCCACCCGATAACCCAAGCTCAGAGCGCCCACTCCTTGAACGTCCTGGCATACCCGGACGCATTGCGAGCAGGTGATGCATTTGTTGGGGTCGCGCTCGACAAACGGATGCGACAAGTCGCGCGGATAGAGGCGCAGGTTCCTCGTCGCGGTCATCGAGTCGATCTCGTATTCCGTAGCAAGGTCGCGCAGGTCGCAGGCGTGACCGGCTTTGCAGCCGCACTCGAGGCATCGAGAGGCCTCCTTTCGGGCGACTTCTTCGGGGAAGCCGAACTCGACTTCCGGGAAGCCTTTGCATCGCTCATGCTCCGGAAGCTTCGGCATTTTCGCGCGCGGCTTACGCTCGAAGTGAGCGAACTCGCTTTCATTAACTTCATCGAGCTTGCCTTTGGTGATCTCGAACGGTTTCTCAGGCTCCGCGAGGTCTTCTCCCTTGAGATAGCGGTCAATCGCCATCGCGGCCTTTCTGCCGGCTGCGACGGCCTCGACGGCCGTGGCTGCGCCCGTGACGCAGTCGCCTCCTGCGAAGACTCCTTTCATGTTCGTCAGCAGAGTTTCGGAATGGGCGGCAATGTTGCCGCGCTCGATCGCGATCGTGCTCTCTTCGGATACGGGTGAGAGAACCGAAATATCGCCGCCCGCGCTGAGAGCTGACAACTCAGGCTTCTGCCCGATGGCGGCAATTACGGAATCTACATTAAGGATGAATTGCGAACGCGGCACAGGTTCGGGGCGGCGGCGTCCGCTCGCATCGGGCTCGCCCAACGACATTTTGATGCATTCAATAGCTTTTACTTTTCCGTTTTCGCCGATGATTCTCTCCGGGGCGGCAAGGAATCGCAATTTGACTCCTTCTTCCTCGGCTTCTTCGACTTCCCAATCCGTGGCGGGCATCTCCGTGCGAGAGCGGCGATAAATGATTGTGACTTCCTCAGCGCCCAACCGCAGTGAGACGCGGGCCGCGTCGATGGCCGTATTACCGCCGCCGATTACGGCAACGCGCTTGCCGATGTTCACGGGTTTCCCCATTGCGGCGTCGCGAAGGAAGTTGGTGCCGGGCAAGACGCCGTCGAGTTTTTCGCCTTCTACTCTCATTTTTTGGCTTTGATGTGCGCCAAGCGCGAGGAACACCGCGTTGTATCCACCTGCCAGGAGGCTTCTTATCGTGAAGTCTTTTCCAAGCGCGGCGCCGGTTATTATCTTCACGCCCATGTCCTTTATCGAATCAATCTCTTTATCGAGGATATGCTGCGGCAGACGATAATCGGGTATGCCGTAACGCAGCATGCCGCCTGCTTTTGGCAGCGCTTCGAAAATCGTAACCGCATGGCCTTCTCTGGCGAGATAATAGGCCGCGGAGAGTCCCGCGGGCCCGCCGCCGACTACTGCAACATTGAACCCGGTGCTCGGTTTGATTGCGGGAACGAATTTACGAGAGCCGGACGCCTCCTGGTCGGCCGCGAACCGCTTCAGCGAGCAGATCGACAAAGGTTCGTCAACCAGGTTCCTGCGGCACGCCTGCTCGCACGGGTGGGGGCAGATGCGCCCGATGACTCCCGGTATCGGAAGCCTTTCTTTAATGAGTTCCACCGCCTCCGTGTATGCGCCCCTCGCGATAAGCGCAAGGTAACCTTGGATATCGATCCCTGCCGGACAGACTTTCTGACACGGCGCCACGCAGTCGCCGTAATGCTCGGCGAGCAGTGTTTTCAGGGTCTTTTTGCGTGAGGCGATTACTTTCGCGCTGCTGGTCCGGATTTCCATCCCATCGGCCACTCGAGTGTTGCATGAAGTGACAAGACCGTGCCCTTCGAGTTCGACAACACACATTTGACACGAGCCGACCGGATTCAGTTGCTCATCGTGGCACAGAGTGGGAATGCTAATGTTATTCTCTTTGCAAACCTCCAGAATGGTGTACTCGCTGTTCGCGAGCACCTCCTGCCCATCAATCGTTATCTTCGCCAGTGTGACCTTCTCTCCTACGGTAACCGTTGACATAATCCCTCTCTGTGAATAAACGACAAAAGCAGTTTCTTTGGCTGTGACGTTACGCACCGTTTTCGGGGCATGGCAGGCGGAATCGACTACACGGGGTGCCCTGCCTGCGCGCTGCCATCAAAGACATCTAAACCCTTATGTTCCTGCTTCATCCATAACTGCAAATATTATATAATGATGGCGGTGTTGGATGCAAGAAAAAAGGGCAAGAAAAAGAAATGGGACCACGAATATCACAAATGACAATCGAATGACACAAATAGGCAGTCTTGGGGGAAAAGGGAAACCCCGCTTTTTCCCCCTTTGCAAAGGGGGACGAAGGGGGATTTGGGCAAGAGAGAGGAGCCGGAAAGGGAGAGCATAAGTAGAAGGAGAAACTAATTAAATCATGGATGGGAGAGAAAGGAGTGGGACTAATGGGAGAATTAGAGAATCAAGTGGCTCTTATCACGGGAGCGGCATCGGGCATTGACCTCGAGATAGCCCGCGTCTTCCATCGTGAAGGAGCCCGGCTGCTTCTGGTCGACCGCAACGAGGACGCGCTGAAGAAGGCGGGAGGCGAATTCCAAGGTTCCGGGCGCGCTTACTCTTTTGTGGCCGACGTCACCCGCAGCAGCATGGTGGATGCAGCCGTTGAGGAAGCCGTTCGCAGATTTGGGAAACTGGATATCCTCGTTAACGGAGCAGGCGTGGTCCACAGCGCCAGAATTCTGGATTTCGAGGATGCGCACTGGCACATGCTTATCGACGTGATGGTGCACGGGGTCTTCTACGGGATCAGGGCCGCGGCGCGGCAGATGGTCAAACAGAAAACAGGCGGAAAGATCATAAGTCTCTCGTCCGCCGCATCACGTGTTCCGCTGGGAGGCTCGATCGGCTATTGCACGTCCAAAGCCGCAGTGAATATGATTACCGAAGTGGCGTCGGTGGAACTCGGGAAACATAAGATCCGCGTAAACGCGATCGCGCCGGGTGAGACCATGACACCGCTCATTCAGCGCCGTCTCGACAACCCCGGCTGGAAAGAGTTTGTAATACGAGAAACGCCGCTGAGAAGGATGGGGGAGACCGGCGATATTGCCGAAATGGCACTCTTCCTTGCGAGCAATCGGTCGGATTGGGTGACCGGACAGGTGTTCTTTGTGGACGGAGGACAGGGACTCAGGGGAGTGGACTATGAGGAATTGACGGGAAACGTGTGAAACATCGAGAGGCGACAGGCGAAATCCCTCTCTTGAGAGTGTCCCATAATTGGCAAACGGGCGCAGGATTCTGTAGGTGCGAATTTATTCGCACAGTTTTCCTTGGTGTCATGCCACACTTGAGCTTTTAGGTTGCAAGTGCATGCTTCTGTAACACAGCACCATCCTGTTTTGACCATGTATAATACGAATAAGGTGGCGACTATACAAATGCCGGGAAGTTTCAAGGAGAGGACTTCGGGAACACAAGGTTCGCCCCTACAGAAGTTCCTCCGCGAGTTCCCTCTTGCTGAGCCGTCTGAGCAAAACGGTTTCGGCGGCTCTGACAAGCAATTCAGCATATTTTTCAATATCGTATGCGTCGATATGTTCGACAGCGGCTGTGTAGGGTATCGATTTTGTCGCCTGCCCTCGGGCCTTCGAGTCTACGAGTATCAAGCCTACTCTCTCGCCCGGCTGGGGCTTAATTCCCGAAGCGAGTAACGCGCCGCTCGCAGCCGCCATGGCCGTGTTGGTTTTGTATTCCGACGGATTCTTGGAAAGCTTCTGCGAGATAACAAGTTCCTCGGCCTGAACCTCGCCGCGCCTGAGCCGCGCGAGATAACTCTTCAGGATTTCCAGCACTTCCGCTGTCTTTTGCTTAAACTCTTCCGCTGTCGAAGCTGATGAAAGAACACGGAGCATTTCCGTTTGCATTTTCTTGACTATCGGAGGAACATCTGACCGCCGCACTTCGAGTCCCCGCATTTTCATCTCGCCGTTGTCGAACAGGCCGAAATATCTGTTTGCGACCGCTACGCCCGGCGCAGTCCTCGACGGCACAAACGCGATCCAGCGGTAATTCCCTTCGAGCGCAATCGGTATTCCGACGGTTTCGGATATCTCGCGAAGCAGTTCCTGCTGATCTTTGAGCAATATGCCTTGGTTGCAGGATTGAGATCCTTCGCTGAGTTTATCCTGAGCGCAGCCGAAGGGCTCAGAATGACATATTGGGATAGCTTGTTGGTTGCCAGACATAGTGTTTTGTTTGTGGACGGGAGATTCTTCCCCCGCCTCGGCGAGGTCAGAATGACACACTGGGTTAGCTTGTTGGTCGCCAGATGTAATGTCTCGTTTGCGAATCTGGGATTTTTCGCTTCGGCCCCTTTTTCCCCCTTTAATAAAGGGGGGTAGGGGGGATTTTCCCGCTATGGTATCCGGCTGGTCAGTTGTTGTCATGTCGGGTTTGCGGACCCAAAGAGAATCTACAATAGCGTGCACCAGTTCAAATCCCCTGCGCTCGGCGATCTCTTTGGCCTGAAGAAGTTTTTCGCGCCCGAGCGCAGTGACCGCCTCGTGCGCCTCGATTCGGCCGAAGCGTGCGTTCTTATAGCCGAGATAGCCGAAACAGGTGACCAGCATCCATTTGAGCGCGTTCTGCCGTTTTTTGCAGGATGCCTTCAAATCGCGAATTTGCTTGAGGAATTCGTCTTCCTTAAGTCGTCCGGTGATTGTTTGCCGTTCTGTAGGGGCGAACCTTGTGTTCGCCCATTGAGAGGACAGTTCTTGGGCGAACACAAGGTTCGCCCCTACAGAATCATCTGCACTCCCTCTCCGAGATTGTTGGATATCTTCCCCCTTTCCCCTTTTCGCCTTTTCCCCCAATCTTTTCCTCCCCTCTTCGCCTTTTTCTAAATCCCCCCTCGCCCCCCTTTGGTAAAGGGGGGAATTAAAGCTCCCCCTTTGTAAAGGGGGAAAGAGGGGGATTTCGCCTTTGGCCTCCTCTCTTTTTCCTGCAATTTCCTTATAAATCCTCCGCTTCTCCAGAATCGGTTCGAGCACGCGCGGGACAAGTCCTCTGCGTTTCCGGCACACGTGGTAACCGATCTCCGGCACAGGCCCGCCCAAGAGTTTGCCTTCGTGACTGTTCTCCAATTGTGCACGTGAGCCAGGTAAATCCCCCTTCATCCCCCTTTGCGAAGGGAGAGAGAGGGGGATTTCGTCCGCACAACATGAGCAGTTTATCGTCTCGGGCGAGATATTGTGATTAACCATGATCGCCGGATACATCGAAGCGAAATCTATTTCCATGACTTTCTCATGTAGGCCGGGCTTAGGAAGAAACACGAGCCCGCCCTTATCGCTGACGAGAAGCTCGAGGCCGGTCTTGAAGTCCTCCGGCATTCGCTTGCGCCACGGGATCAACACGCCGTCCTGTATCGCCATATCGAGTTGCATCGAGGAGATGCCCGTGCCGGGTGATGTGCGCGCGAGTCGCTGTACGGGAATCTTCGTCAGGCGCGCCAGCTCAAACAGTCCATCGAGACCGGTTTCCGAAGCGATGAATGAGTTTTCCTCATCTATGTGCCAGCGGCCGAACAGAGTCCGCGAAGGCGCGCGATAAACTATGCGGCCATAAGAGAAATATGAAGAGCCTCGCCGGGTAGCGACCCTGTGGTTCGGCTCGCGGTTGAGCGAGAGCGGGCGCCCTTGCCTTTCGGCCATGAGCGTGAGACGCGGAATAATGAACGAATCGCCCCATTCGGTCAGTATCAGGTCGGGGTCATACCGCACAAGCATATCCTCGAACGTGTCGAGCAACTCGTTCTCCTCCAAGAGATATTCCGTGCCGTCGACTTCCAATTTCAACGCGCGTCCTTTTCCGCCATAGTTCGGATTGGCGTTGTTTCCGCTTACCGAAAGCCTGAAAATCTCGAGTGGCGGCAATAAATAATTGACATCCCACGGCGAATCGCACGCCCGAATAGATGTGAGGGTTCCATCCTCCGCGATTTCCGCTTCACAGCGCGCCAGCGGGAAACGAGCTTTCTCATACCAATACATTTGCTCGAGCGCAATCTCGCAGTTACACAACTCTGCGCCGCTGATTTTGGCTACTTGTTTGACGACGGCGTTGAAATTCCGCACGTTCGTGGTTACGCGTACGACCGTTTTGGCGCGTCCGGTCCAGAAGTCGCGCCGCTCCGTCATGGAGAACGATACCGGTGCGTGGCGCATATTACGTGTTGCTTGTTGCTTGTAGCGTGGCGCGTGGGGCAGCGGCTGTTCCTTGTCGCGGCGGAACATTCCTTTCACGCGTTCTAATACGTATTCAGAACCGGCGACAAAAAATGATGGGTTATACGGGGCATCGAAGCGTACGCGTTTGCCGTCAGTCCCTATCATCCACAGAGTCATCCCGTGTTCGGCGGGATATATGTCGAATAACCATCCACGAAACATTTGATTTTTATCCACAGATTTCGCTAGTTTTATCAGATTAAAAACCTTTTCTAACCACGGATTTCATGGAGTTTTGGAAGAGAAAGAAGAAAAGCGGCATCCTTAGCCACAGATGCACGCGGAGTGAACACGAATTTAGAAGAAGGACGGAGATCACGGAGAACGCTCAAATGGTTGTTATCTGTTCCCATCTCCGTGCTCTCCGTGTGCTCCGTGGTTTACGCCTTTTCTTTCCCCAGTGCTCCCCGTATTCCCCGTGGTAAAGGTTTCCAGTTTTTCGATCCGTTTTTGCAGGGCCTCAATTGTCTTCTGATGCTCGAGCAGGATAGACATGAAAATTGCCTCCATCGGCACGGGGCGCGACGCGTACGCGCAGGCGGCCGAATAATATTTTGCGCTGTCGAACATCTCGTCAAACAGCGCCTGATCTTCTTTGCGGAGCACGCGCCGGAACTTCAGCCACTCCTCACGCTCCTGCTGTATGACCTGCGCAATGGGCAATACCGTTCTTCCCATACGTATCACCTCTTTCTCAATCACAGATTTTGTTTCTTTTAATCCGCAGATTTCGCAGATTTTCACAGATAAAAAGATTTCTTAACCACAGAGAGCACGGGGAAAGGCTGATTTTGTTTGGAAACCATCCTTTTTATCGCTGATTCCTTCTCTGCGCCCTTTGCGCCTTGGGCCTGCGGCTCTTTGCAGTGGAAAAGGCTGTTTTGGACAGCAGTGAATTTCTATCGTGATTTCCTTCTCTTCTTCTTTCCCAAAGTCGAGTAGACATCCCGAATGTTTCCTTTAGGTCTGGTTTGTATTCCCTGTTT
>CAYVDS010000016.1:31117-47253 GCA_964450145.1 uncultured bacterium | reverse complement strand
TGTCCCCCAATAAGCTCACCATGTCGCATGGTTCCCCGAATTGCGTCAGTGTGTAATCAATCTTCGAACTCGACCAACACCTTGAGTTCCGTGTTAGGGGACAGCAGCCGCTCGAATGCCTGAGGCACGTCATCCAGCGAAACGGTTTCGCTGACGAGGTTATCCGCCTTGATGATTCCCTTGTGCATAAAATCGAGAATGTCCTCGAATTCGGCCCGAGTGAAACCCAGCGTGGTTTGCATGGAAACCTCTTTAATTATCCACAGGACGGGCTGGACCGTCGCCGGCTCCATGCATACTCCCACGAGAACGACCTTGCCCGCTCGTCTCACAAGGTTGAAGGCCTCCTGGGTCGTATCGGGCACTCCCACGCATTCGAAAACATAGTCCACGCCCACACTGTTAGTGAGGTCGGCCAGCTTATCCAGAACGTCGTCCTGAGGATTCATCACGATGTCTGCGCCGAACTGTTTTGCCGTTTGCGCCCGCTTCTCGACGCGTTCCGTCGCCGCCACCAATCTTGCGCCGGCGAGTTTGAGATGATGAATGACGCACAGGCCGATTGGTCCGGCGCCCATCACCAGCGCCGTGTCTCCCACCTGAAAACCTGATAGTCTCACGGCATGATACGCGGTGGCGAAAGGGTCCATCAAGGCCAGATCGCGTGAGGTGACGTTATCGGGAACCTTGAGCAGCATCGAAGGAAAGACTCTCAAGTATTCCGCATAGCCGCCGGGCATATCGCCGATTCCGATCCCGCCCATCTCGCGGCACAGGTTCGTGTGGCCGCGTCTGCACCAAAAGCATTTCCCGCAGAAGAGGGCGCCATATAGGCCAACCTTTTCGCCGACGCTCCACCCCTCGACGCCGTCACCAAGCTCTGCGACGATTCCGCTGCACTCATGTCCCATGATGGTATCGGGCGGCAGCAAGCCGGTCGAGTAGAGATGAAGGTCGGAGCCGCAGATTCCGGTGTACTTCATTTTGAGAATGATCTCGCCCGGTCCGGCCTTTGGCGTCGGGACTTCCTCCACGACGAGCGTGCGTTTGTCCTTCAGAATCGCTGCCTTCATTCTTTTCTCCTAAGAAACCTGCGTTTATTCGGGGACACGATGCGACATCGTGTCCCCGAATAAACGCTACGCCGCAATGCGTTCCCGTTCAATGGGCGCTTCTCTCGCATATAACAGTCCTGCAGACGTGGTCGATTGCTTTATTCCAGCGGCCGCACCTGGCCTATCAATAAATCCGACGAACCGGACGTTACAAAACCTCCTCGATATTCCTTCACCTTGAGCGTAGACACGACCTCCATGATCTGGCTTCCGATCGGGCACTGCTCCCATGCCGGCCTGAAGAAACTGAGCGTGGGTTCCCCGCTGAATGCGGTCTTGATCTTAGTTTTGGACGGTATGAGCATCGGCCGGCTATATTCCCAGTTGAGGCCATTGCCGGTCGGAAGATATTTCCATGACATCCACGGATGCGAGTTAGCCATTTGCTCCATCATCTGGATGGTGTCCTGGCTGATCTCAGCGGCATTTCTCACGGAGACCTCCGCCAGCAGATTGCCGTTCTCGGACACGTGTGCGCGCCAGTCGTTTCCGATGCGGGACGGGTCGGGTATGTCGCCGTAAACTTTGGGCACACCGAGAAGCTCGCGCCCGAGGAGAATGGGAATTGTGTTGTTCTCCCACAATACGAACGCATAGTTCCCCGCGATGCTGTCCTTGTGGCCGTTAAAGACGGCAGGGAGGTTGATCCCGAAAATGTTGTAGCCGCCTCCGGCGAGAAAGTCAACACTGCCGCATTTCGAATAATACACCACCACAATCGGCTCGTCGGCAATTTCAAACTGTCTGGGCAACAGACTGCTGACCGCGTCTTTCTCTGTAAGATAAAGCGCCGTCAGTGTAGTAACGTCTTCATACTTCGCCACGGCCTGTCCTTTGACCGGTCCGATACTTACCGGCATGAGATAGTAAGTGTTCTTTTTCAGGTCCAATGCTCACGCTCCCTTCACGTGTTAGCTGCAGTTATGCCAGGCCCCTCACGATGTCGTTCTGAGCATTTGCCCCCGCCCTCGGAGGGTTAGCTGCGGAAAAACCCGTCCTTAATTCGGGGACACGATGCCGCATCGTATCCCCGAATTAAGGAAACAGTCGCCCCCTTCATGCGCACGTCATTGCCCGAAAACTCTCCAGCAACTGTGGCTCTCGTTCGACAAGGAAATCATCCACTTCCGCCCGGCTCGGCAACGAGGTCTGCGCCCCCTTTTTTGTGACGACGAGCGCTGCCACTGCGGACGCGAACCTCGTCAGACTCCTCAAATCGGGGAAGAAGCCGCGGCCTGCCGCTAGCGCTCCGACAAATGCGTCTCCCGCGGCTGTCGTGTCTTCAACGCGAATGGCAAATGCGGGTATATGGAATACCTGTGCTGAGTCTGCAACGACACTGCCTTTTTCACCGAGTGTGATGACGACTATTCTCGCCCCCTTTGTTTTGAGGACGCCGATTGCGGCTTCCGCAAAGTTATCAGAGTCTTGTCTGACACCTGTAAGCGCTTCCGCCTCGGTTTCATTCGGCACGACGAAATCGGCTTCTTTCAGCAGTGAATCATCGAATCCGCTTCTCGGCGCGGGCGCGGGATTGAGGATTATCGGCACGTGGTGTTTCGCCGCAAGATGTATTGCGCGCGCGACTGTTTCTGCAGGTATCTCGAGCTGCGTTACGAGAACCCGCGCATTCGCAATCGCCTGCTCGGCGTCGTCGACGTGCTCGGGCCTGAGCTCGAGGTTTGCGCCCGGCGCGACGACTATTTGGTTCTGTCCCTGAGAATCAACGATTATGACGGCAGTTCCGCTCGAATGTCCGCCGGCCACTTTGACATGAGATGTGTCGATGCCCGCGCTGCGCATATTGGCGATCATCTCGCGCCCGAAACTGTCGTCGCCGACGCAGCCAACAAAACTGACCGGCAGGCCGAGACGGGCGACGGTGACTGTCTGGTTTGCGCCTTTGCCTCCGAAACTTGTGTAAAAGCTGTCTCCCGTTATGGTCTCGCCGGGTCGCGGGAACCGCGGGGTTTTCACGACCATGTCAATGTTCGCGCTTCCGACAACCACGACCGGCTTCGGGGGCATGCGAGTTTCCTAAGAAAGTAGGTTCAAAGTTCAAGGTGAAAGGTTCAAGTCAAAAGAAACAAAAGAGAGATTCTTCGCTCCGCTTAGAATGACATTACGGGTCATACCTTCGACTCCGCCTTTTTTCCACAATTAATCACGCCGAGGCGTGATCAGGCGCTCCTAAGAAAGTGGAAAGGCGAACGGCGCAAGGCGAAAGGGGATTCTTCGCTTCGCTCAGAATGACGTGATGGATAATTTCCACGCGTCACCTTTCTTCCACTGTTAACTCTGAGCTGGTGGTAAGGCGCTCCGGATATATTCTGTTTCCATGCGGCGTCGCGGGAACGATTATATAGAAAAGTCCGTTGAGAAACAATATACGGAGGAAGAAACTTTGGATCACGAATATTACAAATGGAAAAGCGAATGACACGAATCGAAAAGAAGAAGCTGGGATCACGAATGTCACGAATCAAACGAATCGCACGAATGAACAGCTTCCTTTCTATCATTCCTGCGCAGGCGGGAATCCACTCTTAAAACATCAGGGACAGACCCGAACTTCGGGTCTGTCCCTATTCGGGTCTGTCCCCGTTTTGCTAACCAGGAGCTATTTCTTAATCACTGCACTAAGATCGGCATTCCCATGAGCGGCCAAATGATCCACACGAAAAGGCCGAGCACGACCATAATCATGACGGTTGCCGGCAAGCCCATCATGAAAAACTGACCGGATGTGAACTGTTTGCTTTCGTAGGCGATGGCGTTGGGCGCTTGCCCGATCAACAGCATGAACGGCATACCCGCGGCTGCCAGCGACGAGAACGCAATCACCTCGGGCGCCACGCCCAGGTACTGTGCGATTACCAGCGCCACGGGCAATGTGATCGCTATGGCAGCCACGTTCATGATAAAGTTCGTCAAGACAAGCACGAAGAACGCTATGCCCATCACGAAAACGAACCACGGTGCTTTTTGGAACAGTGCCAGCCACTGGACGGCGATCCAACTGGCCGCTCCTGTCTGCCACAGACAGAAGCCGATGCTCATTGCTCCGCCAAAGAGCAGGATGATGTTCCATGGGATTTCCTCAAGGTCCTTGACGGTGAGTATTTTCAGCATGAAAAACAGAACGGTGCATGTGAGCATAATGGCGCTTTTGTCCAGCGGCTTGAGCGCCGGGATGAAAGACCGAAGCGCCATGACTGTGATGGCCGACAGGACGATCACCAGCGTAAGCAGCTCGGCGCGTTTCATGGGCCCAAGTCTGTCGCTCAGGGCCCTCACTCGTTCGCGCAAACCCGGAATGGTTTTCTTTTCGGGCTTGTTCAGAATCATCATAAGTCCCCACAACATGAGCACCATTACCCATCCGAGCGGCAGCATGTAATACGTCAACTCGAAGAACGATATTTCGCGTCCCGCCATATCCTTGAAGAAGCCCAATGCCACGGGAGCGCGGGCGGAACCGAGCAATGTTACGATGCTGCCGGCGCCACACGTATATGCCATGCCGGTGAAAAGTCCCCTCCCGAATTTCGTGGGGACAGTGTCTTCTTCATAAAGGCCGTAAACAGCCATGAACAGCGGGAACGCGGTGGCGGCCACCGCAGTATGGGCCATCAAGAGGGTGAGAATGGCGATCATCGAAAAACATCCGAGATAAATCATGCTCGTGCGATCGCCGACAACACCCAACATCTTGTACGCGAGGCGCTGAGTAAGGCCGGTTCGGGTGAACGCCATCCCGATCACGAGAGATCCGAAGATAAACCATACCGACGGGTCCATGAAATCGGTGAAGGCGGCCTTGGGGTCTCTAATGAGAAAAAACGCTTGAATCACCGCGACCGCGACGCTGGTTACTCCGATGGGCAGCACTTCGAAGACCCACCAGATGATGGTGAACGCGAATAGCGCGAGCGCCGCTTTGCCCTCGCGCGTCAGGGCGAAATGTTTGCCCATAGGGTCCACAGCTTCAGGCCATGCCGGTGAGAAATAGACGACGCAGAACAGGGCGATCCCAAGAAAAATGAAGAACAGTCTTCTCCAATCAATCTTCTTGACCGGTTTGGCCAAGTAGATATCGGCGGGCATGGGGGGTAGGCCGCCTCGCCGCGCTTCTGTGGTTGTCCTCTCCTCTGCCATACAGGATATCCTCCAAAGAAAGTCGAAAGTTGAAAGTCGAAAGTCAAAGGTCGAAAACTTACGGTGATGCATCCGCCCGAATTTCTTGCGGGCGACTCGCGAGTCGCCCCTACGGAATACGTCACAGGAACCGGAAAATTCGCTTGAAAGTCCTATTCCAGAAGAATCCGGGCGACTTCGTGAAACACGTCAACGGAGCGAACCACGCCAACCACCTTTTCATCCAGGAGCACGGGTAGCAGGCTCAGGTTGTTATCGACCATCTCGTAGATTACCTTGATGATGTTGTCAGCGTAATCCGCGGTTACCACGATGGGAAGCATCACGTCGCTGACGGGGCGCTCCGCCTGCTCGCGGATGCCTTTCACCATTTTCTCCGACGACAACTCGAACAGAGTCGGGTCCACCTTTACATTGAATATCTTCTTGCGATACTCGAGAGGTTCGCTCGACAGGAAATTCGGCTCGAGACCCCGCAGAATATCGCGGCGGCGGACTGTCCCAAGGAGCTTGTAGGCCTCATCGAACACCAGCAGTATTCGCGGGAGCGACTTGCGGCCATTTGTCTCCAGTTCGGACTTCTCCATCTCCGCTATGGCCTGGCGCAGCGTGAACCAGTAGGGGATATGGGGATATCGATCCAAGGGGATCATGATATTTCCAGCGCGTTTTAGTTCCATCTCCTCTTCTTCTCCTTTCTGCAACATACCTAAGCCGCAACTAAGCGGCTCCTAATTTGGGGACACGATGCGACATCGTGTCCCCAAATTAAGAGTGTGGCGGGATGTCCCTGCGTTTATTCGGGGACACCATGCCGCATGGTGTCCCCGAATAAACGCCTTTCCACCAATATTTCGCCTTTCCTCAGACGCCTGCCTTGAGTTCTTTCATCGCGGCATCAACAAACTCAAGCGGCAGACCGGAGCGTTCGGACATTTTGTTTGTGTCTCCGCCGCAGCGCTCCGCCAGCAGGCGCACATATTCCAGTTCGAAGGCGCGGCGCGCTTTCTCATACGGTTCGCGGCCAAAAATCTCCGACATGCGCGCCGATTCCCGTCGCAAACTTTGCCAGCGCATCGCGCGGTCAACCGTGAAGATTATCTGCTCTTTCTTGAACGGCTTGGTGATGTAATCGAACACGCCTCGCGACAGCGCCTCGATCGCGGTTTCGAGAGACCCGAAGGCCGTGATGATTATCACTTCCTCGGGCCGGCCCTTCTCTTTGATCATTCGAAGAATGTCGATTCCGTCCATTCCCGGCATCTTCAGGTCGGTGATAACCAGGTCAAACCTGTCCTTCTCGAGGATTCCCGGCACCTCCAATGAATTATTCGTTGTCGTTATCTGATATGCTGTTTTTTCCGTGATGATTCGCTCCAACAGTTTGAGCATGTGTACCTCATCATCGACGGCAAGGATACGTTGTTTCATCCAACCCCTCCTTCCACCGGTTTCTCCGGGGGCTGCACCGGCATCGAGACGGTAAAGGTGGTCCCGCTCGGGATACCGGGATTATCTTCCGCGCTGGCGCTCGTGAAATTGATTCTGCCGCCATATTTCTTCACGATGCCGTAGCACAAAGACAAACCTAATCCCGTGCCCTCTCCCACTTTCTTTGTCGTAAAAAACGGGTCGAAAATCTGTGGTTTGAACTTGTCGGGAATTCCAATCCCCGTATCTGCCACACTCACGTGCACCCAGCCGTTCTCCTCTCTGGCTGAAAGCTTGAGGGCGCCCCCGTTTTTTTCCATGGCGGCAACCGAGTTGTTGATCAAGTTGAAGATCACTTGTTGGAATTCACGCGGGTCGCCGCGCACGCGCGACAGTTTCTCCGGCACGTTCATGAGCATGTCGATTTTCTTTGTCATGAGCGTGTTCTTCACAATATTCATTACGGTGTCCATGCTATGGTAAATGTCAACGGTATCTTCCATTCCCTCGGTGATGCGGGCGAAACCGAGCATCTTCTCGACGATCCTCTTGGCGCTGTTCGCGTTGTACTCTATTACCTTCAGGTCCTCGTACTCGGGCGAACCTTCCTTGAAGCGGTCAAGCATGAGGTCGGCGAAGCCGAGAATAACGGCGAGGGGGTTGTTGATTTCGTGGGCGACACCCGCCGCCAGAGTCCCTATCGAGGCGAGTTTCTCCGTGTTATAAATACGCTGATCCATCTCTCTCTTTTCGGTCACGTCTCTGCTGATGCCGAGGATTTGGCGAATTTCTCCTCCCTCGCTGCGTATCGGAACCAGCTTCGTGTTGAGGCTGATTCTTCGCCCCTTGATGCTGATTGTGTGCTCATACGAGTAACTGGACTGCAGTTCCAGCACCTTTCCTATTTGCTTTCGCATGAAAGCCGCATCCTCCGGCCTGAACAGTTCATCGAGCTTGCGGCCCGCGTATAGCTCCGCCCGGCTCAGGTCGGCGTCGGCGGGAATCACGCCGCCGTCGGCCTCCGTGACTACGAGGTTCGAGAACGTCTGCACCGTGTGCCGGTTGAGCAAGACGACCCGCATATCGAGGTCGAGAATGTAGATGAGGTCGGTCGCTTGTTCCACGACCCGCTGGTATGTGCGTTCCGTCTCCTGCAAATCCGCTTCAGTTTGTTTCACCCGCTCCTTGAGCGCCTGAGATATGCGCTGGTGATAGATCGCAGCCAGGACGCCGAACACGCACATGCCCGCAATCAGCGCGGCCTCCGCTTTTAAATGCCGGGTGTACATCTTATGGACGGCTTCTGCGACCTCGCTCGTTGGCGCGACCACCGCCACTGACCATGCGTGCCCTTCCGCGAGGGAGGCGGTCCTCACAGGGGTGAAAGCGATCAATTTCGTCAGTTTGCCCTGAATCCCCCTGTGCCATCCGCTCACATATGTTCCCGTGCCCTCTTCTCCCTTGAGCATCCGGTCCTTCATGATGCGGTTGATTTGAACGAAGCTGATATAGGGTTTCCGCTCCTTGCGCACGGTGAAGGCATTCATGCCAATAAACTCTTGCTCGGGGTGGTACAGGAATATTCCCCTTTCGTCAATGGCCCACGTATAGCCTGTTTTCCCCGACCGAATATCCCGTGTGACGCCGGCCACAAGCCTCGACACGTCGAGCCTCATAAAGAGCAGCTCTTTGCGGCCGTCCTCGAACTCTATCGGAGAGCAGAAAGCGCTCGTGACCATGTATCTGTTCGGGCCGACTTGCTGCACTCGCAGCGGCCCCAGAATCATGCCTAGTGAGGAAGTTCCCTGGCACTCATCAAGGATTCCCTGCAACGGCGTCATTTTCGGGATTCCAATGTCGCTATACGACTCGATTATGCGGCCCGCTGAATCCGTCACGCCGATTTCCATCAACCCCTTCGAGCGGGTCCGCTCTAGCACTGCCTGCATCGCCTCCGCGCGCGGTTTCCCTGACTCCTGAACCAGCAGGCGCTTCACGCTTTCCGCTTCCACCTCGATGTCGCGCAGAATCGCGTCAATCTGCGCCGCTGCCTGACGGGCGAGAATCAGTTGCTGTTGATTGAAGTCGTCGTTGATTTGATCGCGCATCACGCTCGCGTTCTGATAGACCATCAGGAAAGCAACGCCGACCGCGAAAAAGAACAAGACCGAGCTGATGACAACCATATGGCGCAGGTTGAGGAGAGAGTCGCCGAGGTTGCGGAGACGAGTAAATATCGGGCTCAAGGCTCACCATCCTTCCCCTCGAGTAATCCGAGTTTCTTCAAATAGTCCCGCGTGTACCATTCGGCTATGGCGTCATTCGAGAGAGCCATATCGAGTTGTTTGGTCATCATGTTTATGCGGCCGAGCGTGTGCAGCTTTTTGAGTATTGCTTCCGGGGCATCGTAAGAGATCATCGAATCGAGGAAGTCGCCCTTGCTCGAGTTCTCGAAACCCATCTTCGATAGGATGTCAGTGATGAGTCTGACACGGCGGATGCGCCGGTCCAACGACGAGCCGCCGTCTTTGTATTTCATCCGAATATAGTTCTTGCTTGGCTCGGGCGTGCACATGGCCTCGACGGTGGTGAAGTGGTAGCCCATACGCAGGCTCAATATCATGTATTCTTTGCTGAGGATGGCGAAGCTGTTCTCCGAGAATTCCGGGCGGCCTTCCGCCGTCATGCCCGTAGTCATCACCGTCATGAACCCCTTGAAATCCGTCGGGCGCGGCGGCGCCGGCCAGCCTTCATGGCGAAAGCCCTCCCAGAAAGCTTTCATTGGTATCGACTCGATCTCGTCTTCGCTGATATGTTTCCGATCGAGAAACTTTGACAATTCCTGGTCGATATAGATGATGTTGAGTTGCAGGGGTATGTTGCTTTTGAGCCGGAGACTGAAATGGTCTTTATTCTTCATTTCCTTGCCCGTGGAGAACATCTCCTCCATCGCCTTCTGGTGGGCGAACCGGGTGATGTCGTGAAACGTGCGGCAATTCTCGGGGGCAAAGTCAGGCTCGCCCGGATGCAACAGATTCAGCGGGGAAACCCGTTCAAGCACGCGTCTTAGCAAATTAATTATGGCGGTGTCGTCGAACAATTCACACTCCGGGCGGCGCGCCGCGACCAGTTCGGGGCTCGCGCCCGCGTAGACGGCCATTCCCGTCGCGTCCACCGTCACTATTGCGCCTGCCGGCAATGCGCGGGCCCGTTCCACACCGACAAGCGTCGGAATGCAATATTCACGCGCGAGAGTAGCCATATGGCTTGCCACACTGCCGACTTCAGTTACGAGAGCGTTC
Source organism: uncultured bacterium (assembly GCA_964450145.1). Lineage (GTDB taxonomy): Bacteria > Abyssobacteria > SURF-5 > SURF-5 > SURF-5 > JACRIR01. The sequence continues at coordinate 37,247 of CAYVDS010000016.1, read as the reverse complement.
ACCTTGCCCATCGCCGTTATGAGACCGGGGAACGGGCGCGGCGCAACCAGCGCCGCTCCATCGGGAACCCCCGCCAAATCGTCCTTCGAGTTCGCGTGAAATACCGGCCCGCTGCCGGCGCCGGGACATACCGTTGTGCCGCCTGATATCAGGAGTTGGAGTTTCGACGTGTCGAGAGGGGACGTCGACTCTCTTGATTCCACGATTCGCAGAGGCCGCGTCTGAAGCAGAAACAATCGGCCTCCCCGGTCAATAGCCCATTCGATATCCTGCGGCGCGCCGTAATGCCTCTCCAGCTTCATGGCCACGTCCGCAAGCAGTTTCAGTTGCTCTTCGTTGAGCGACGGTCTTTGCTGTTCCGGGTCCGGAACGGTCTCTTCCCGCGTTCCGCCGTCAGCCGCCATAACCAGCCGCACCGGCTTCCTTGCGGGGCGCGATTCCTTGATTGTTCCGTCATCGCGCGAAACGCGAAAGACGTCGGGTGTCAGCGTGCCGTCAACCAGGTACTTGCCGAGTCCGTAAATCGAGTTTATCAGGACACAGCCGTCTGCGGGCTGCACCGGGTTTCGCGTGTAGACGACGCCGCTCGACGCCGAATCCACCATCGCCACACAGCCGACGCTCATGGCAAGCGCCGACTCCGAAAGCGAGTGGCTGAGAAAATAGTAGATCGCCTGGGGGGTGAACTTGCTTGCGAGCACTTCGCGATAGCGCTCGACCAGTTTTTCTTCCCCGACGTTCAAGAAAGTGGCGTACTGCCCCGCGAAACTGAAGAGAGTGTCTTCTCCGATGGCGCTCGACCGGAGCGAGAATCGCTTCGTGTCCGAACGTTTCGATAGTTCCCTGTAGCTCTCTCGGATGGCCTCGGCCAGATCGTCCGGCGGCTGGCTGGAACCCACCATCGCCCTGATTTCTCCACTCACCCGGATGAGGTCTTCGTAGCGCTTAATGTTCAGAGAGTCGATGCGCTCGCTGATCTTCTCCTGAAGGTTGTTTGCGTCCACAAAGCGTTTGTATGCCCATGCGCTGATCGCAAAGCCGTCAGGCGTCGGCAGGCCGAGGCTCCGCATTTCGCCGAGCTGCGCGTTCTTGCTTCCCACGCTTGAGGCGCGCTCGCGGCCGAGTTTGTCGAAGGGGATGGTGAAATCGTCTTTCTCGATGGGCCTGTTGCCCGGCAGGGTTCTCTCGATTTCGGCGTCTATATACGCATAGCGCTCTCTCAATGCTTCGTATCGCTCTCCTCCAAGCATGACCATCTTTTCCACAATCTCTTTCACTTCCGACCTCACCTCGGCCAGGCTCGAGTGAATGTAGTTGATGTCGAAAAGATAATCTCCCTGGGATTTTTCCTCCATATCGGCGATGACTTTCAGGACGCGGTTATTCTTGTCAAGAAGGGTGAGAAAATCAGTGAACTTGGCGTGGAGGGTCGTTAACGCCGCTTCCGACTCGGCGTCACTCCGGAAGATATTACGGAGCCATTTCATATGGCTGTACACCTGCCCGCGGCGCGCGGGCGTTCACGATGGTGAGCGTAAATGCGAACTGAGACGGCGGCATCTCGTTTTGCTTCGCTGATATAACGCCATGGTTGCCAGAGAGATCGTCGCATGAACCGGATCGAGGTCGGGAAAATGGGACAGACCCTTTGTTGCGGGTCTGTCCCTATTTTCCCGCAAACCGGGTTGCGATTACTTCGATGCCCAACCATTGGAAAAATCGGGTTTCCAACGGCTTAAGTTCTGGTTTGGGGTGGCAATGGCAATCGAGATTATTATATCCTTTCCGGCCTGTATAATTCAAGTTTTGTCGTCAGCTAAATTGGGGACACCTTGCGGCAAGGTGTCCCCAATTTAGCGCCTTCTAGTGGCGTAATGAATGCTTATTCGGGGACATCCCGCCTTTGGCGGGACAAGGCGTCCCCGAATAAGCGCAATGCCGTATGGCTGGGGAAAAGACTGTCCCGTAGTTCCGTAGGACACAAATAGGGACAGACCCCATGCTACGGGTCTGTCCCTATTTGTTGTGTCCTAATTCCGTAGGTGCGAATTTATTCGCACAGAGTGCGGCGGGAAAAGGCCGACAATCTTGTGCGAATAAATTCGCACCTACAATAGCCGGGAACCACTTGTATTCCCCCTTGAATAAACGGGCGGAAGGGATTTCCTTAGTCGCGTCGACGCCGTGATCGGCTGTTCTGAAGGGCGATGCTCCTCTTTTCGCATGCTTCGCCTATCTTCTTGCAGAGGACTTCGATCCTGCATGGCTTCAAGAGATAGTCGAAAGCGCCGAGCTTCATCACTTCGATTCCCGAGGAAATCGAGGCATGGCCGGTGAGAATAATGACTTCCGTCAGCGGGTTGAGCTTCTTGATCTCCTGCAGGGTTTGCGTTCCGTCCGGGGATGGCATCAGCATGTCCACGAGCGCGACGTCGTAGCTGTTCCGCTTGATCATCTCGAGCGCGTCGGCGCCTCCATGCGCGAGGTCGACACTGTGCCCGAAAGACCGCAAAAGATTGCCGGTCTCCTTCGCGAACAGTTCTTCGTCATCTACGAGCAGCAGGCGGGCCATCATCGCTTGATCCCGAGGGTGAAATTGCCGCGCAGAAACTCCTGCACGTACTGGTCCACAAGGTTGTCGCTCACCATAGTCACGTCTATCTGACGGGTCGCGCCCATGAGTTGGCCAAGCACGACCAGCTTTTCACAAATAACCTTGGCGGTCCGCTTGCGGAGAGTGGCATTCACAAGGTCCTCTTTTTGCTCGACTAGAAACTCGTGGGCTTTGAGGACCCGGCTGATAAATTGGGCCCTGCGCGTCTTCTTGTCCATCGAAGCCCCGCCGCCCATGAAACGGAAAGTTATGTAGTTGCTGTGGCGGTCCTCTCCGCAATAGGAATCGACAGTCGCGAAGTGATAGGCGAGCCGCGAGCTGAAGTTTACGTAGTTTTCGGAGATGACGGCGTAACTCGCTTCGCCGAGAGCGCGATCGCCCTGATAGCGGTCATAAAGCGTGTTAGCCATCACGGAGAAGAAGCCCTTCATGTCAATCGGCACAAAACCGGCCCATCGTATACCCTCACTGCACATTCCCTTGAGAAGCGAGGCGAAGGGGATCGATTTGATGTCTTCGATTCGCATTCTATCTCTGCCCGTTTCCTCAGCCGGGCTGCTCAGATCGATCAGGAATATCGACAACGGAATGCCGACGTCCAGACGGCGGACCACTCCGGCGCCGACGGAAATATTGTCGTTGATCTTGAACATTTCGCGGATGGCGACCTCGTGGGCGTAGCGCGTGATATCGTGATACGTCTTGCACGCGGAAGCGCGGAAGGACGGGTCTTGCGGATTGGTTAGTGTGAGGCCCGCAATGTGTTTCAACGTCTGCCGCACGATTCTTGCCACGTGCGTTTCGGCTCGAGTCTGCCGCCGCAACGGCCCTCTGGCGGGAACGGAAATCTCGCCCGCATATATCACGCCTTCCACCGCGTCGACGGTAATGGTCTCGCCCGGCCTTATTCGTGTTGTCGCTTCGCGGACGCCTATAAGAGTCGGCAACCCGAGTTCGGCCGCGATAAGCGCGAGGTGGCTGGTCACAGCGCCTATATCAGACACGAGGGCCGATGCCTTGAGCAGAGCCCTTGAGTAGGCCGGAGACGTCTGCCGTATCACGAGCACCGCGCCTTTCGGAATTGCGCTTGCTTCAGCGACGTCATGGGCGATGAACGCCTCGCCTGTCGCGATTCCCGGGCACGCTATGTGCCCGCCCCTAAGCAAGACTCTCTCTTCATGGACGGATTCAGTCGGCGTTTCGCGCTTCTCCGCCACCTGAAGCGCGCGGCTCTGCAGAATAAACAAGCGTCCTTCCTTGTCATAAGCCCATTCGATGTTCTGGGGTGTTCCGTAATACTGCTCGATCAAGAGCGCCGATTCAGCAAGCTCGAGAATCTGCGCGTCGGTCAGGCATGCCTTCGTCTGCGATTCCGGCGGAGTCTCGACTACTTCCACGCCTGCCTTCGCTCCCGGCAGGCACATGGTCTTCTTCTCGGGGACAAACCGCTTCCTGACCGTCAACGGCGCGGAGCGCGTGACGTGATACTGGTCAACGATCGCCGAGCCGTCGCTTACTGGAAGCCCGAGTCCGAACGTGGCGTTTATGATCATCCGGTCGCGAAACCCGCGCGGGTCCACCGTGAAAATAATGCCTGCCGCCTTCGGCGCGACCATTACCATGCAGCCGACTGCGACGAGGACGTTTTCGTCAACGCCGCCGACTTCCTTTCTGTAGAGAATGGCGTGGGCGGAATATTTGCTTGCCAACACTTTCTTGTAATAATCGAAGAACTGTTCGCGGCCGACATTCAGGAAGGTTGAGAACTGGCCTGCGAACGATTGCCCCGGCCGGTCCTCGACTGTGGCGCTGCTCCGCAGTGCGAACCGGACCCCCGGGCCAAGTCTCTTCTCAACCTGCTCGATATAGGGTTCGGCAGCGCGGACAATCTCGTCGGGCGCCGGCTTCGCAAGAATCAGGTTCTGAATGGTTTTGCTGATTGTGTCGACGCCTTCGTCGCCTTTTTCCAGCAACTGATTGAGTTCTTTGCTTATTTTCTCGGCGAGTTCGTTCCGGCGGGTGAACTGCTGATGCGCCTCGGTCGTGATTACGAAGCCTTCGGGCACGTTGATTTGCGGTATGCGTCGCAGTTCGGCGAGCGACGCCATCTTTTTGCCCACGAGGCTTTCGGACGATTCCCCGATCTCCTCGAACGATAATGCGAGCGGCTGGCCTCCGAGTGCTGGCTTAGGCTCCAGGCAGTCGGCGATCTTGTCCTTGATTTCCTCGAACCGCTCCAGAAGGGCGTCTTCTCGCGAGTCCGTGATTTTGCCTAGATTCGAGATGATACGGTAGACGCCGACGGAAATGGAAGTGCACATAGCTCTTACATAAGCCATGTCGAGGCTCTCGTCAAAATTCAACCGATGCCTCATATCGGCCAACTGTTCGAGCACTTCGTTATTGGCGTCGAGAAGCTGCTTGAACGCAAAATACTTCTCCCGCAATCGCGTTCTGAGCTTATCACCTGTTTTCTTTTTCCAGAACAATGCCATTGCTTGACCTTGCCTGTTAAGACCGAAAAGACGAAAAGAATTCACCACCAAGGCGCCAAGGCACTAAGAAACACGAGCCACAGAGGACGCCGAGGTAACAGAGCAGCATAGCCGCGACAAAATCCACTTAGCCACAGAGCGCACAGAGCACACAAAGAAGAACTTCTCTATCCACAGATTTTCACAGATTCTGGGAAAAAGAAAAGCACAGCCTCACCCAACCAAAAAAGAAGAAGAATTTTGGATCACCAATGTCACGAATGGAAGAACGAATGACACGAACGGAAAAGAAGAAGCTGGGATCACGAATGTCACGAATGGAACGAATCACACGAATACAGCCTCCTCAATCAGTTATCATGGACAATAGCGACTCTTCTTCTTCAATCCAAAATCCGCAATTCAAAATCCAAAATAGAATCACCCGTGAATCCGGGGTTAAGAATGTTTTTCTTCTTGAATCTGCGTTCATCTGCGGTTAAGAATGCCTCTTTTTCTTCTTCTCTGAATCCGTGTAATAGTTACTGTGGTTCCCCGTTGCTTCTCCTCTTTGTTGGTTGGTTGCGGCTGTGCCGCGCTACGGAATCTGTTTTTCCTCAGTGAGTGATCCGTGACTCACTCGCGTTTCTTTTTCTTGGTGCCTTTGTGACTTTATTGTGAACGCTTTTGGTTTTCTGGTTGAAGAGCTTCCGCTCCTTCTCCTATCTTCTATGATAACAGGAAATAGGCCTCAAAGCCAAGAGTTGAAAACGGGTTGGGAATCGCCGATGATGCACTACGCTAGTTTATGTAGCCAAGTGATCTTAGATACGCTTTTGTATCTGATGGAATAGAGGAGCTTGCGGGGCGGTCAATTGGCAGCAGATGCTGTTTCAAGGGAAAAGCAACTTGCGGGTTCTTTTTGGACAAATCAACAGTTTCGTCAATAGCGGGCATGAAAAGCTGATAATGGAAATTGCCATTCTTGTCGGAAGAGCGTCGTGTAGGGAAAGAGTGTGCTTCGAAGTGTAGATCTCGGTGG
>CAYVDS010000016.1:20875-31107 GCA_964450145.1 uncultured bacterium | reverse complement strand
CGAGCGCCTCGCGCGCCTCTTTCGAACCGAGAAAGTTCCCGAGTGCGATCGCGGGCAAATCTTCCTTGACCAGATGAAGATCGACGCCATCCGGTCTGTAGGGCAATTGCACTCCGATTTGGTTTGCAAGGGTTGGCAGAAGGTCTATATGGCGGGTCGTGAAAGGGATAGCCCCGGTTTTTCCAGTCCGATATACCAGTAGAGGGACTCGAATATTGCTGTTTCTCATAGAGAAGCCATGCCAGAAGTATACGCCGTCCTCTCCCAAGCTTTCGCCGTGGTCAGATGTGAAGATGACGAGAGATTTATTGAGCAGACCTGTCTCGGCAAGAGCTCCCATGATCTGCTCCAGGTACCTATCCATTTCCAAGACCTGTTTGTCATAAAGAGCGGCAGTATACTCAAGATCGGCATCTGAAAAGGATTCCTTGAAAGTGAACCTGAAATCCATCTGCCGGATTTTGCCAGACGCAAAATCAGGCACGAGGCGGTACCCTTCAGGTCTTTCTGCAAATGGGGTTGTCCCGAAGCAATACGGCATATGGCAAGGAATGTAAAGAGCATAAATGAAATGTGGTTCTTCTCCATGCTTGTGGTTTCTGACAATATCGAGAATCCACTTGGTCATCTCCCAGGGTGGACCAACGCGCTTCTCATGAAATTTCCCGATGAATGGAGCGAAAAATGGCGGGTCTACCTGGCCGATATATGAAGTCCTATATCCCGCGCCCTTGAACATCTCGATCATTGTGGGATAGCGGACGTCTTCCCAGTGAAGTGTTCCGTGGCGCCACGGCCACAGGCCGCTGACAATAGAAGCATAGGCGGGGCCGGAATACGCAGATACGGAATAATGAGCGTCGAAACGAAGCCATTCGTCGATGTGCGAGGACAAGTAGGGAGTCGTATTCCTTTGATAGCCATAACAACCCATACGGTCTGCTCGTTGCGTGTCCGAGAGGAGAAAGATAACAATTTCCGGCGCACTGGACCTACAAAAGACAAAGGCAGTAATCGAAATGCCCAAAATAAGAACAAATAGCAGAATTCCAACCGCTTTCTCATTCACTGTGTGGCCGCGCAATAGATGCATAGAGTTGCCTTACCTTTCCTATTTCGAAATGAAAGCTCACGGTCTACAAATACCCTAGCGCGCGCAGTCTCCTCGCAATCTCTTCATCGATGGATTTGCCGGGTAATTCATGATCGGCCCTTGCTGCCCTATCGCCTTCCGCCGCGATTCGTTCTTCTATTTTGGCGAGTTTGGAAAGCATAGTCTTTGCGGCTTCCGCGCGAGTACCAAAAAGATTCTTCGATTCTGACGGGTCGCTCACGAGATCATACAACTCATAAGTATTTGCCTTCTCATCCTGAATCAATTTCCATCTCTCGGTGCGGATGGCGTGCCTGAACGGTGCATCCGCATACGCCTCTAATTCCGGCAGGCGCCCTTCAGAGCCGAGGACCAGCGGCAACAGAGAAATGCCCTCGATATCGGTTGGAGGTTCTACCCCTGCAAGCTCCAAAATGGTCGGCATTATATCAACGGTTCTGACGAGACGGCCTATTCGTTTCGCTCTCGATTTGCAGGGAAGATGCATGAGAAAAGGGACTCGAATCAATTCATCGTGTAGTTTCGGATTATGATGCAGTGTTCCGCCGTGCTCCAGGAATTCATCGCCGTGATCGGAGAGGACTATTATGACGCTATTGTTTAACAAGTCGAGCTTATCGAATGTCTTGAAGAGAGTCGCCAACTGGTCGTCCACATAGCGGATGCTCGCGTCATAGACCGCGCGCATGTGCCCGGAACATTCCCTTAGATAATCGATGTCTGAAGAATGATACCAGTCGACGGAAAGATCAACATCTGTCTTGTCCTCTAGGTACTTGGCCTTGAACATCCGGTTATAGGGAGCGCATGGAGTGTATGGGTGGTGGATGTCCATATAATGCAAATAGAGGAAAAACCTTTCCCTGCTGTTGCGCAAAAGCCATGTATTTACTTTTTCGTTGAGCGTTTTCGCGTTGGGACGAATATCCCAATCCCTGCGGTCGCAGTACTCCTCATAAGAATCGAAGCCGTTTGTAAACCCGAAATCAGAAGTCGTAAGCGGATTTGCCGTGAAGCCAGCCGTGGCGTATCCTGTCCGCGACAAGGACTTCGCGAGCGTGTTCATACTACGCGGAAGCGAGGCGATGCTTTCTCCTTCCTCGGTAAAGCGGCTGAAGCCGAAATCGGCAAGCTCCCTCGGCCCGGCGAACGTTTCCTTGACGAACCTGGGATACTTCGAGGTCATAAGAGCGCCTATCGAGCCGGGTGTCGCGCCCGCGGCCGATATCGCCTGCGTGAACACGATGCTTCGTTTTGCAAGCTTGTCAATGTTGGGAGAGGTTTTCCGCTTGTTCCCGTAACATGACAGACCATCCCACCTGAGGGCATCGAGGAGAATCAACACGACATTAGTGGGACTATCATTCGCCCTGCGAGTACGGTTGAATAGACGTCGAAACACGATCTCGTCTCCGGATAGGTTTTCTAAATGGTACTACTCGTTTCTTCGATGGTGGTCCTCATCGACAGCAAGGCCACTCTTTTCTGTTGTTCGTAATCGTCACAGCCCTTAAGTCCTTCGGGCGTTGGCCCTTCGACCGACAAAGGAGTGGTTTCAAAGCCTAGTTTTTTCATTAAGACGAGCAGACTTTCAAGAGATGGCAGTTTCTTGACGCGGGTTTCGATGATTGCGTCGAAGCACCAGCCGCCCGGTTCTTCCATTAACTGCTCGCTATCCGATACCCTCGTGTCTATAAGCATTGCTTCGCGGGTGACTGAGGCGGCGTTGCGCAGCACTTTCTCATAATCAGGGATGTGATAAAGTATTCCGCAGCACAATGTAAAATCGAAGGGCGCGCGCTGTTTAATCTGCTTCCACGTCTCGTTCTTTACAATGTTTCCATGCATGAACTCATAGGCGCCATGCTTCATGAATTCATTATTGTTCCAGTAGAGCCAACCCTGCTTCACGGAGTCTGCCCGGCCTTCAACGGCCACCAATGAAGCGGCTCCCAGTTCTGCATAACGGGCAGAATAGTAGCCGCAGTTCGAGCCAATATCGAGCAAGCGCTTTCCTTTGAAATTGTATCTCTTTGCGACTTCATCGACCCACAATCTGGCGCAGTAGCGGGTTCTCCCTATTAATTGCTCGGGCGTCTCTTTGGAACCTATTCCCGGAGTGACCTTTATTCCGCCGATCGTGACGTCATAATACCACGGATGCAAGTCTTCTATTCGTTGACGCAAAGAAGCCGTAGGATTGGTTTTCGTGACAATTTTCCGCAATCGGTCCCCGATGGTTCTTACTATCGTTGGAAAAGCGTCTTTGCAGGGAACCGCTTTTGGAAGAAATTCGGCTTCTTCAGGTTCGAACACGCTCTCCCATAGTTGGCGATGGATCGGGAAGTTATTTGTCTCGATCTCCGGAGGCAACGCTTTCGAAAACTCTTCATCCCATTTGCGGCCATAATGTTCGACAAAATATCTGGCGGCGAACTCCTTGGCGCGCCACTGGTATTCATCCCGCGACACCGTGCCCTTCACCTTCCCGTATGTTGTCCCGCCGAGATGTTTCATGGTGACCCTGTCGCAGTACGCTACTTGCCAGCCTTTTGAGTAAAGTTTGAAAGCCAGTTCGTGTATGGCGCCCCATGAGTACTTGAAGTCGGGATTGAGGAATCCGACATCATCCACGGTCGAAGCGCGCACCAGCAGCGCGAGATAGTCGCACGTTGTCACCAAATGATAATCGCTGCCAGCCCTCGGCTTGCACGCAACGTAAGGGCCTTCCGGCTCGGTGGGACTCAATATGGCAAGCTTCGGGTCGGCCTCGGCGATTCTGACCATCTCGCCGAGTGTATCGACATCGTCCTCGAATACGAGGTCATTCATCAATATCCAATAGTAGCGGTAGCTCCCTTTCGAGCGGGCGAACCGCAAGCCGACGTTGTGCCCGTAGCACTTACCGCGAAAGTCTTTGTCGTCATAGTTGAGCGAGGCGTACTGGCTCACCTTTTCGGGTTCGGAGCCCATCTCAATCACGTAGATATCCACACTCAGACCCCGCCCCATCTTTTTCAGTTGTGCGACCATGGGGTCAACCAGGTCAGGCCGATTGCGCGACACAATGATTGCGGCGACGTCCGCTTTGTGTTTAACGGCCGGCGGCGGATTCAAAGGGACAAGTTCGCCATCTTCGTCCCAGATTGCCGGGTTGTTGTTCGAAAGCTCAATCATTATTGCTCCTCACTATCGTCCGAAACATCTCTCTTCACCGCAAAGGCGCAAAGAACGCAAAGAGAGAATCAACAGGAAAAGACCATTGTCACAAATGTGAACACGAATGACACGAATGAAAAAGAAGAAGCTGGGATCACGAATGTTACGAATGGAAAGGATCACACGAATACAGCCTGCTTAACGACATTCCCACTGCTTAATGTCATTCCCGCCTTCGCGGGAATGATAAAGAGGAAGCTGTTCATTCGTGCAATTCGTGTAATTTGTGTTCCAAGAAATCTTTTCTTCTTCTTCTCTGAATCCATGTAATCAGTGAAATCCGCTGTGGTTCCCCTTGCCTCTTCTTCTTGTTTGGTTGCGGCTACGCTGCGCCGTGAAGTCCGTGGTTAATACGGTCTTTCTCCGTGCACTCCGTGGTTCAGAACATCTTTTTCTTGTTAATCGTGATTGCTCCTGTGTATCACTTTGGTCTTGATGCCCGCGCGTTTCAACCGGCGGCTAAGCTCATCCACAATCACATTGCTTCTGTGTCTGCCGGAATTGCATCCGAAGGCGAACACCTGGTCCTGGTCTATGGTCGAAAGGAAAACAAGAAGAGGCTCGACTTTTTCAAGAAACGCTTTCGTATTTTCTTGCTTAAGCACATATTGCCGCATATCATCCGTTGTGTTCGAGAAAAAGTCCCACTTCTCCTCGCGCGCCGGATTCTTCACAAAACCCACATCAAAATAATAATTCGCGTTGGGCAACCCATACTTGAAACCAAAAGACATAAGAGTTATCGCCGGTCGAGTACGCCGCTTGTTCATTCATATCCCCCTAAGCTGGTTCACGGTTTACAGTTTACAGTCTACGGTTCGTCGAAAGTCAAAGGTCGAAAGGCAACTCCTGCACATCAAGACAAAAGAATCTTAACCGCGGAGGACGCGGAGGTCCGCAAAGGAAACTCCGTGGTTATCTGTACTCCTCATATTCGAAATCACCGCTGTCTAAAACAAAAAAGCTGAACCGCAGAGGCCGCGAAGGATCGCAGAGGAAAACGTCAGAATGTCAATGCACTCCGCACAACTCACATTCGACCCCGTGAATTTCTGTCGCGATTTTCCTTTTCTTTTTCCAAATCCGTGTTAATCCGTGTAAATCTGTGGATAAAAATGCTCTTCGTGACTTCGTGCCTTTGTGGTGAACTCTTCACGCCAGCCTCTGTATCTCGCGAATCACTTCGCAAATGATCTCGATGGGCCCATCCCCGAGCGTGCCATATAAGGGCAGGCAGAGCACCTTCTCAGCCGTTTCTTCGGCCACGGGAAGGTTTTCCTTGTTGGCGGACGGCAGACCCGAATAGCATGCAAAGTGGCTGCACAAAGGATAGAAATACTTTCTCGGCACAATGTTAAACAGCTTGAGCTTCTCATAAAGGCCGTCCCGGCTGAGACCAAAAAGCTCTTGGTCAACTGTTATCGCGAAATGGCTATAGTTATGGGTCACGAAGGGCATTTCATCCTGAAATGAAATTCCGGGAATATTCTTGAGCCGCTCCCTGTAGAGTTGAGTCAATCTTTTTCGGTTGGCGATCTCCGCATCCACAATTTTCAGTTGCAGCAATCCGTAAGCGGCCTGAAGCTCGTTCATCTTGCCGTTTATGCCGGGACCTATGACCGTTTCCTCATTAACTATTCCGAAGTTCTTGAGGAAATTGACGCGGTTCCGCTGGCTCATGGTCTTGGGGACGAGCGCGCCCCCTTCGATTGAACTGAACAACTTTGTGGCATGAAAGCTCAGCATCGAAACATCGCCGAACTGCGTTATTGATTTGCCCTTGTAAGATACTCCGAAGGCGTGGGCCGCATCGTAGATGACCTTCAATCCGTGCCTGTCTGCAATCTCCTGAATCGCTTCAATGTTGCAAGGGTTTCCGAATACGTGAACGGGAAGAATCGCCTTCGTCTCGGGAGTTATCAACGACTCGATTCTGCCTGCATCCATGTTGAAAGTGTCTTTTTCGATGTCGCAGAACACGGGGGTCAGGTTATTCCAGTAAAGCACATGACAGGTGGCCGGAAAAGTGAAGGGGGTAGTGATTACTTCTCCACCGGTGATCTCGAGCATCTGGAGCGCAACCAACAAGGCGATTGTCCCATTGCAGAACAGATTGACATATTCCACTCCCAAGTATGAAGAAAGCTCCTTCTCGAATTCGGCATGGAATTTCCCGCAGTTGGTCAGCCATTTCGACTCCCAAATCTCTTCCAGCAAGCGTTGGTAGTCATCCAGCCGCGGCATGGTCGGCCGGGTGACCAAGACGGGCGCCTGAAGCCGATACTTTTGCACTAACTGTCCGATATCCATAAGTGCCTTTGTTCAGAATTGAAATGTCAATCCTCACTTAGAATCGCATACCCAAAACCCGACTGGCCGAATCCGTTTCCGTTGTAAAACATGTATGTCTTGTCTCTGTGCTCGTATATATAAGGATAGGCCATCATTTCGGAGTCCCAACCGGTCTGTGAAACATCCATTCCAGCGACTTCGTCTTTTCTTACCCACGCTATGCCGTCCCTTGATTCGGCATAGCCTATTCGATAGCCGAGAGGGCCACCGGCCCGATACTTCTGTCCGCCCCTGTACGCAAACCACATTTTATAGATATCCGCTTCCTTCATCACGCACGGGCGGGAAAGGCCTCCCTCTTCGAGCGACTTGAAGTCGACACAGACTATGCCGTTCCTGTCCCAGTGGGTCCCATCCTTAGACTCTGCATACTTTATATGATAGTATGGCTCAGGTCTGGCTTCGTGGATCTCCCACCTGACGCCTGACACATACCACATTCTCCAAGCCCCGTTCTCACGCATTACGCACGGAGAAGCCGCGAGATATGGTTCGATGGGCGTTCTATCAAGGATCGGGCCCTCGGCGAACCTGCTGAATGTTTGTCCTTCGTCAGCGCTGACAGCCAATCCAACGGATAGCCGGTAAGGCACGGTTGTGCTCACGTTCCAGCCGACGTAATACATATATTTTCTTTTTTCGAGATTCATGATCCAAGAACACATCGCGCCGCTATCGTCGAAACAGCCCAATTTGCCCGGTGAGAGCACTGGTTTATTGTGCACATATTGGACGCGACTTGGGTTATCGGCGTCCACCTCGAGATAGGTGACCGAGCATCTGTTCATGACGTCTCGTGTGGAAAAATAAATTCGCAGCCTCGAACCGCCATAAACTCCATCGACGGTCGGTAGAGAAGCATGCGAGACCATCCAGTCGCAGTTGTTATCCGGCCTGAAAATCAAGCCCCTCTTCTTCCATTTCATAGCCATCGTAGATACTCAAATGTCTTTCAATTTCAAGAACTCGTCACTATCAAATGGGCGGGCCTCGGCGGGAACGCCTGAGTAAACGCCTTTTTCCTTGGTCGTCTTTGTGATTAACGCTCCGGCGCCGATGATGCAGCCGGTTGATATTGTGACGTTATCTCGAATCGTTGAGTTGACCCCCAGGAAGCAATACGGTTCTATCGTGACCCCTCCGGAGATAACGACATGAGATGCGATAAAGCAGTGGTCTTTGATCGTGCTGTGATGCCCTATGTGGTTGCCGCTCCATATGATCACATTATTCCCGATTGTGGCGAACGGCTGAATTACGTTGTTCTCGAAAATGAAGCAATTGTCGCCCACAACCAAGCCCGGCCACGTCATCGCCTTGGAATTCACATAGCTTATGAGAATATATCCCTTGTCTTTCGCCTGGCGGTACTTCTCGGCGCGCAACCGGTTCAGCTTTCGATAGCTGACCGGGATGAACATCTTGTATACATCGGGAGGATACGCGTTCGTTATTTCCTCGAACGCTACGAGGGGCAGGCCTGCGAATCCAGCCTGCTTTATGTAAGCTCCATCGACGGTAAAGGCAACGACCTCATAAGGTGAGTCATGAGTGAGATAGAACTGGGCAACCTCCGCTATCTGGCCGTTTCCAAAAATTACAACCTTTTCGGTCATTGATTCTTCCCCGATTTCTTATAGATGTAGGTGGTGTATTCATACAATCCGTAATCGTTCCTGAAAACAAAGTGTCGGCTCAATTCTCTGGTAAGAAATCGCGCGAGAACATCAAATGGCAGATGGAAAAGGTCGTCGCGTTCCCAATCCACGTGCTTCGACATCACGTTGAATGCCATGCCGACCCGCGTTTTTGCGAACACCCTACCAATGACGGCCTGAAAATACTCGAGCATATCGTCGAACGATAAGTCGCGCTTTTCGGTGAACACTCCGTTCATGACCACGTAATCGAATTCCGGCAAGCCTGTGTCATCGTCCAGAACATCGAGGCAGTAGTAGTCAACTAATGGGAATTTGCGCCTCGACAGGTCAATGAACTTCTCGGACAAGTCGAGACCGCTGTATCGAATTCCCGAAAGGCGATGCTTCAAGATATACTCGTACAGATGGGACGCGCCGCAGCCAAAGTCCAGGAGGCTTATCGGGGTGGGGCCGCCATGTCTAATGACATCGAGCATAACCCCGTGGCGTTTATCAACATCGTCCTTCTTAGGCCAATCAACACCGAGATGCGTATCGCCGTGTTTCTCTAAACACGATTCGTAGTGGCCAACAATACTGAGATATTTTTTCGGTTCCATCATCAAACCACCGTGTATGCGTCCACCAGCCTACGCGCATCCTCTTTCGAATTCCACATGAGCGCATCCATGATCGAAAGGTCAGGCACGAAATTGCCTCCGCCCTGGTTGTAGGTAACCTCACCCGGCTGTACGAAAAGGAGCCCAAGACCGGCTCGAGCGAACTCCTCTCTGTCGTACAGATTCCTGCCGCCGACCGCGTTGCAATAAGTAGTTCCGCCGAGAGAGCGTGTGATTTCAATCAGCTTCTCGCAAGCTCCAAGAGACCTGTTATATTCCAATGCGCTGGATCGCATGAACGTCTTTTCGATCCCCATGTATCCGCAAATCTCCTGTATGGAAGTGCAGTTCAGATCGCTGATCCGATTGAGGTCGTGCCTCAAGGTATCGAAAAGTAATTCACTCACAGCACCGAAGAAGGGGGCTTTCGAATAGCGAAATGTTACTTTCCTTATCAGCTTTTCCTCCCATTGATCATCATGGTGAATCTCCATCTCGCATATTCTCGCCTGTTGCGCGGCCTTCTTCAGCGGCACATTTATGTATTCCCACCCCGAGTCTGAATTCCTGTTGAGAATCCGGTTCCGGGCAATCCAACCCCGGCGTATATACTGGACGTCGTCGAAAAAGACGAATACGTCAACCGAGCTCACTAATGAAAAATAGCCGGCATACGGAAAAAAATACGGCTGCATTATTGCGACACGCATCTTACTTTGTGCCCGCGTCCTCGCTTGCATGGAACTGCGGAGGCGCGACACCCAAGAGCTCATGCATCCTTGAATGGGAACGATAAATCTTGACCACAACCTCGTTCACGAAACCTACTCTTGCGCCCGCTTCGACTATCCTCCGGCATCTGTTCCAGTCACCCGGCTCTTCAAGTCTCCATGCGTTCGGGTCGTACCTGAGAAAGCGCAGCACTCTGCTGTACAACGCCGCAGAGTGGCAGATATGACTCAGTTCCGGAGGATACATGCCCACTCGGACCCATTCTGTTTCGGATATTTGGAGATTTGCGACTCCATATGCAAATTCCAGTTTCTCTCCCAGACACTTTTTGAGAAGAATCTCGATATGATGGGGGGTAAACTCATCGTCGTCGTCGAGAGGGGTAATCCAGTCGCCACGCGCCAGACGGATGGAGCAGTTTGCCGGCTTGCTCCCGGCAGCTCGCCGAAACGGAACGGTGGCAGTCGGGTACTTGCCTCTTTTCTTCAGATTATAGAAACTGATCCTTTTGTCGCCGATTTTGGAAACCAACTTCCCGGTCTCGTCAGTGCAGCA